>NZ_JBKVQF010000010.1:0-131346 GCF_046969025.1 Waltera sp.
TCAAAACTTATGCTTATCTTCCGACAATGGTATTGAATGGAGTGGGAGATATCGCCAGTATAGCAAAAGCAAAAGAGAAATAGTGTTCGATAACTGGAAAACGTCATGCATCTCCACATCTTTTCCTTATCATGGAAATAGAACAGGGAATTTTACTTTCTTCTTATGAAATTCCAAAAGGAGAAGATAAAAATACATTTTCATATGATTCTATGAAGAATGTTGATTGCTCTAAACTAGAAAAATCTGAAAAATTTACTCCTGCACTTTATCATGAAAAGGACGGAATCTGGGAAGGTGGCAGCACAAGCCAGTTCTCTCCGGTAATGACATTCAAACTTGGGGAGCGGAGTGTCATTGGCTGATGTTTGCACGGCCTTTTGGGGAAGTGGTATTATCAACATTGATGGAGTTAAATGGGACATGGTGCTGATTTTTGCAATCAGTGTGGTACTGCTTAGGAAAACAAAATGGAATCCTGTTTTTGTGATGATATTGGCTGGGGTATTAAAAGTATTAGTAGCACTTATATAAGAAAAATATAGGGAGGATGATATGCCGACAATCAGCGTACTGATAAAACCTGCATCAGGGATGTGCAACATGCAATGTGATTACTGTTTCTATTGTGATGAAATGAAAAAAAGGTCACAGGATTCGTATGGGTTTATGTCAGAACAAACACTAAAAAATGTTATTAGAAAGACTATGATTCATGCTGAAGGGTTAATAAGCTATGTATATCAAGGTGGTGAGCCTACTTTGCGTGGACTTACTTTTTTTGAAAAAGCTGTGGAATACCAGAGGCATTATAACAAGCATGGAATACGGGTGAATAATGCTTTGCAGACGAATGGATATCTGCTAGATGATGCATGGTGTAAATTTTTCAAAGAAAATCAATTTTTAATTGGGTTATCAATAGATGGTACAAAACAGCTTCATGATATGTACCGTCATGACAAAAATGGAAATCCGACATTTGATCGGATTAAGTCTGCGGCAGATCTTATGGATCAATATGGAGTGGATTACAATATTCTGACGGTAGTAACACAGAATGCTGCTTATCATGCGACGGAAATATATAATTATTATAAGAGGCAGGGGTGGAAATATCAACAGTATATTGCATGTTTGGATCCGTTGGGGGAAATTAGGGGGAAAAGTTCATTTGCCTTAAAACCTGAACAATATGGACGGTTTTTAGTAGAGTTATTTAACTTATGGTACGAGGATTGGAAAAATGGAGAACATCCTTATATAAGACAATTTGAAAACTATATAGGAATTCTGCTTGGATATCAGCCGGAATCCTGCGAACAACGAGGAATCTGTGGTATACAGAATGTGGTGGAAGCCGATGGTAGTGTGTATCCGTGCGATTTTTATATGTTAGATGAATACAGACTAGGCAATTTTAATAGTGACCGTTTGGTAGAGATTGATGAAAAGCGAAAATCAATTGCATTTGTGGAGCAGTCGCAAAAGTCTGCAAAAGACTGCATAGAATGTAAGTTCCATACACTATGCAGAGGGGGCTGTCGAAGAAATAGGGAATTTGATGTTGCTAAAGGAGAATATGCAAATTATTATTGCGAAAGCTATCGTTTCTTTTTTGAACAATGCTTAGAGAAAATGATTCATATTGTTGAGACAATAAAAAGGTAGAAGGTAGAACTTATGAGAGGGGGAAACATTTTTCAATCCATCCACCCAATTACACAAAATCACAATTGTCTCGTAATTTATATTGCTATATGTACGCCACTTAACATTATACATTTTTCATGCGCTCCCTGAGTTGCTTTCTGGCTTCGGATACACTGAGGGTAGGAGCACCGTCTATGCGTTCCTGCTCGGCTTGTAAGACATTTGCATGTAGCTGCAGTGTCTGTTCCCTTTTTTCAAAGGCATCAATACTCATCAAGACAAGATCTCCTTCTCCCATCTTTGACACTTTATAGAGCCAAAGATGGGATTGTAGCATAGTAAAGCGACAGTGAAAATCGCAAAGCCGTGCCATGCGAGGACAGTTTAGTGCTAATGTTGTGTCACAAAAGACTATTGATTTTCCGGAGTATTTTTGCAACAATACATAGGTAATATTATGTTACGCTTTATGAAAAGGAAAAATATATGATTTTCATCATAATCCAACAATAAAAGCTGAATAGTTTGCGCTCGCAGCAAGTCCTGAAGTTGTGTTTTTTCCATTACTATAATCATATTCATGCCTTCCCCTATCAAAATCCGATTTGTTAACGCCTTATAATTATAATACAAGAGATATAAGGTTTTTGTAACGATATGAGCTAAAGATAGAGTAAACTAGATTTAGGTATTATATGAGGTAAAACTGATGTATAATATTTATAGATTACAACAATGTTAAGGAGGGAACGAATGAATTTAGAAATATATCAACAATTGTGTGCTGAATCAAAAATTCTCTGGACACAGCATTGTTTACAGCGAATGCAGGAAAGAGATATCAGTCGTGCCGACGTAAAAAATGGAATTGCAACCGGCGAAATCATAGAGGATTATCCAGATACAAAGAAATTTGAAGATGATTTAAAGACACGAAGAAAGAGGTGATGGATATGTGTATGTATTGCAAAAATAGTACAACCGTAAATAGTACAACAACACACGTCGTAAATTATAAAAATTGCATTATTGTAATTAAGAATGTTCCATGCCTTGAATGTGAGCAGTGTGGAGAAAAATATTATACGGATGAAGTTGCTGAGCGACTTGAAACGATTGTAAATATGGCAAAGAAATTGATGCAGGAAATTGCAGTTATTGACTATCCACAGGTAGCATAATCTTCTATATCGGGAGAGGGTGCCGAGGCCCCTCTCTTTTCTTCTTTTTATCTTTTCTCTGTACTATTCAATCCATCGCATTTGGAGACTTTCTCCGAAAAAGTTCCGGAATAGACGTTCTAAAGTAATAATCTGCCAACCTTTGCCCAAAAAATCAGGACTCTTTACCCCATTATAAATCACAGTTCCATATTTTATTTCTTCAAGATCATAACAAACAAATTCATTTTCTGCCAGTGATGATTTTTTTAACAGATGGGATATCATGTATTCGACCAGACCTTCGTATCCGGTATAATCAGCTTTATACCATATACCTTCGTTTTCCCATTTTAACTGATTTCCTTTTGAAGACTGGCGGTCATTTGTCCGGATATTCTGTTCAAATTTCATTGAATTGGTATTTTTAGCATGATAAGATAAAGTCAGAAAGATAGTTTATAATGGTCGAAAAAACATGGCACAAAGAAAAGGAACTGCGACAGGCGGCAGGGGACGGTTATTTATAGTAAAATTAAACCATTGCCAGAACATGAAATAGCATGATAAACAGAGAAAATTATCAGGGAGAATGAGTACATGAAAGCAGCAATTATTTATGCATCGGTTCACCATGAAAATACCAAAAAGGTGGTGGAAGCAATCGCCGGTGAAAACGCGGTAGATCTGATCGATGCTACGAAGGAAAAAGAAAGAGATTTGTCAGGATATGACCTGATCGGCTTTGCCTCCGGGGTATATTATGGGAAATTTCATCAGACAGTACTCAATTTTGCTTCTGTCAATTTACCGGCAAATAAAAATGTATTTCTGCTCTGCACCTGCGGCGGCAGTGCGGCATTCCAGTCAATAGAAGAAGTTGTAAAAAGCAAGCAGGGGAAGATCGCCGGGAAATTTTCCTGTAAGGGGTATGATACCTTCGGTCCGTTCAAGCTGGTTGGAGGGATTGCAAAGGGACACCCCGATCATAAAGATCTGGCAGATGCGGTAACATTTTATAAAGGAATCATTCGGAGGTAGACAGAAATGGCAAAGGATCAAAGATTCGAGATCGTATATTCACAGGGGACGATAACTGTTACGGAAATTTGGGTGGATAAAGAGACCGGGGTAAATTATTTATATCATGCAAGTGGCTATTCCGGAGGTTTGACACCATTATTGGATAGAGAAGGGAAGCCTGTTATTTCGCCAATTATGAACAGCAGCCGCTCCCGGTCACACGACAGGAATTTGAAAACCGGTCCATGCTGTATCATATCCTGGAAGACATGAAAGCGTTTCTTGACATCAAAAAAGACTTTATCACAGCAAGGTGATGTATTATAATGTAAAAACCAAATTAGATAAGAAAGTGGAGGAAAACATATATGTTAGAAGCAGGAAAAAAAGCACCCGATTTTGAATTGCCGGATCAGGACGGTGTAATGCATAAATTAAGTGATTATGCAGGCAAAAAAGTGATTTTATATTTTTATCCAAAGGATAACACACCCGGATGTACGAAACAGGCATGCGGTTTTTCAGAGAGATATCCGCAGTTTGCGGAAAAGGGTGCGGTCATTCTTGGAGTCAGTAAAGATTCCGTGGCTTCTCATAAGAGATTTGAAGAAAAATATGGTCTGGCATTTACACTTTTAGCTGATCCGGAACGTAAGGTTATTGAAGCCTATGATGTCTGGAAAGAAAAGAAAAACTATGGAAAAATATCTATGGGCGTGGTAAGAACTACTTATCTTATTGATGAGCAGGGAATCATTATAAAGGCAAATGATAAAGTCAAGGCGGCAGATGATCCTGAAAATATGCTTAAGGAATTGGCATAATGAAGATTATTTTATCACCTGCAAAAAAGATGATTGTAGATACCGATAACTTAGCACCGGTTGAACTGCCTGTCTATATTGATAAGACAGCAGAAGTATTAAACTGGATGAAAAGCAAATCCAAAGAAGAGCTGAAAGCAGTCTGGAAATGTAACGATAAGATTGCCGAACAGAACTTTCACAGACTGGAAACTATGGATCTGTACCGTGGACTTACTCCGGCAGTATTATCCTATGAAGGAATCGCATTTCAGTATATGGCACCAGCTGTGTTTGAGGATAGACAGCTTGCATATGTACAAAAGCACTTGAGAATCCTGTCTGCGTTTTATGGGGTTTTGGAACCAATGGATGGGGTGACACCGTACCGGTTAGAAATGCAGGCAAAGGTCGGGATAGGAGATGCAAAAAATCTGTATGATTACTGGGGGGAGAGATTATATCGTTCAGTGATTGATGACAGCAGGGTTATCATTAATCTGGCATCAAAAGAATACTCAAAATGCATAGAAAAGTATCTGACACCTAAGGATACCTATATTACGGTCTCCTTTTGTGAGTTATCGGGAAATAAACTGGTAACGAAAGGGACATATGCCAAAATGGCCCGAGGGGAGATGGTCCGGTTCATGGCAGAAAGAGAAATTGAGAATCCTGAAGAGATACGAAAATTTGACAGACTTGGATATACTTTCAGAAGAGATTTGTCATCTGAATCGGAATATGTATTTGAACGAAAATGATTAATGTGAATTGCTGATATGAGTATGGATATGGCTGCCTGCTACAATCTACGCAATTCACTTTGAATAGAAGGAGGTAAAGATAGATGATGAAACGCAAATTGATCTTAACCGGCGCAGCACTGTCCCTGGCAGTGGCTATGACCGGATGTGGCGGTAAACCAGTGATAAATCAGCAGCCAAGCAGCCGGGAGAAGAATGCGGTAGATACCCAGGCACAGACGGAGGCGACAGTCCCCGCTGCCGATTCTGCCACAACGCAGAGTTCTGCCGCAGCTACCGCGCAGACGGTAACCGGCACAGTGGATGAGGAAATGGCACAGAAGATAGCTCTTGAGCATGCCGGAGTGAAGGCAACGGATGCAACGATCACTAAGTCAAAGCTGGACTATGAAGGCAGACGCCAGGTATATGAAATTGAATGGTACGCAGGCGGTAAGAAGTACGACTATGAAATAGCCGTGGATACCGGTGAGATTTTAAGTTCCGCATACGATGAAAAAACATCCGGATGGAGTGTCAGCAATAGCAGTAACGTTACTGTCAGTGAGGCAGATGCAAAGCAGACGGCACTTGGCCGTGTAAGCGGTGCAACACAAAAGGACATCTACGAATGGAAATTCGATTATGATGATGGACGTCCGGAATACGAAGGCAAGATCATCTATGGCGGAACGGAATATGACTTTACGATCGATGCATCCAGTGGAGCTGTCATAGAGTGGGAGGCTGAGAGCGTCCGTTAGTTATGCTCATAAAAAAGTAAGGGGTTGTATTCCCGGTAATATGTGAAAGCGTCTAGGTCATTCCATCGGATATGGAAAGAAAGAGACAGTGCACAGCCGAGACTTTTGGAAGCGATACTGTATAAAGACAACTTTAACAGAGCGTATAAGAGAGTTAAGGCAAACAAGGGAGCGCCAGGAATTGATGGCATGACCATTGAGGAGGCTCTTCCATATTTAAAGGAACATCAACAAGAGATAACCGACCGCATTTATCGTGGAAAGTATACTCCGTCTCCAGTAAGACGAGTTGAGATTCCACTCAAAAGAGGGCTCATTGCCCTCTTTTATCAATCCTCATAGTGTCCACGGCAGGAAATAATCCACAAAAATCCATTTTCATCAATGTTGTAGACGAGTCTGTTTACATCATCAATTCTTCGGCTCCACGCTTTTCTGTGACGAAGCGGTTCCGGTTTCTCTGTCAACCGATGTGATTCATGAATCGTATAAAAATCATGGAATAAATAATATCAATATGATAGATTATAATTTGAAAAGACCCTCTTGAATCGTTTGGATCAGGTGTTTATGATAAGATGAAATAAGAACATAGCGTAGCTTATTAGGAGATCATTATGTGTGGACGGTATTATGTGGATGACGAAACAGCAGAAGAAATCGAAAAAGTAATCCGCTTGGAGAGATCCGGACCATCAAACAGCTGCAGATACACTCCCAGGAACGAAAGAACTATGCAGGTATTCCATCCATAGTGTTTGATTGTACGATTGTCATTTTAGGCAGACAGCTAGCCGCAAAGCTGATATACTATATGTCAGAGGGCAGGTGGGTGCTGAATTTTAAATAGTAAGAATGGAAACCATACCTATGAAAATGAAAACTGAGGAAACCATAAAACTGATCAAATATGTTACCGGCTCCGTAGCTGCCGTACTGCTTGCAGCAGCCCTGCAGCTTCAGTTTGCGTATGCCGCAGGGATTATCACTCTCCTGACGATCCAGGACACGAAGAAGGAAACTGTGCGGATAACAGCGAAGCGCATGATCATATTTGTGATCATGACGATCTTGTCAGCAGTGATCTTTCCACTTGCCGGATATCACGTGTGGGCGTTCGGTATTGTACTGATCCCATATCTGTTTAGCTGCATGGCATTAGACATGAAGGAAGCGATTGCTCCTATTGCAGTACTTTGTACACATTATGTTTCAGCTAAGAGCTGCAGTCCGTCCATGATTCTGAACGAATTCCTGATCCTGGTGATCGGAGCGGGGATAGGCACACTGTGGAATCTCTATATGCCGGATGGCAGAAGACAACTGTTGGATTATCAGAAAACCGTGGATGATAAAATCGTGTACATCTTACACAGAATGGCGATCTACATTGAACTGGAGGACAAAACGGATTATACTGGAAGCTGCTTTGATGAACTGGATGCAATGCTTGTGAACCTGAAAAAAGAGGCATTACGATATATGAATAATCATCTGATCACAGAGGATGATTACTATTACGAATATATGCAGATGCGGGCAAGACAGTGCGTGATACTGAAAAGAATATATGCAGACATCATCCGTCTGACCACTACGCCGGAGCAGGGGAAAGCACTGGCAGATTTTATACGTCAGACTGCCGATGAATTTGAAGAACAAAATAATGTGGAAACCCTGCTGTCGGAGTTAGAGAGACTGCACCACTATTATGAACAGCAGCCGCTCCCGGTCACGAGACAGGAATTTGAAAACCGGTCCATGCTGTATCATATCCTGGAAGACATGAAAGCGTTTCTTGACATCAAAAAAGACTTTATCACAGCAAGATAATGCGAGACTTTGAACAGAGAACATAACAATATAAAAAACGAGATCAGGAGGCTATCGGAAATGACGGAAAGAGAAAAAATGTTAAGCGGAGAGTTGTATGATTCATCGGATAACGAATTGGAACAATTACGTTTGCATGCACGTAAATTAGCAAGAAGATATAATTTGACAGATGAGGATCAGCAAGAGGTGCAGACACAGATATTGCGGGAATTATTGCCGGCAACAGAGGAACTTCCGTATCTGCAGGCACCGGTCTATTTTGATTATGGATGTCATACTTACTTCGGAAAATATAGCTCTGCTAATTTTAATTTCACATGCTTAGACGTAGGTGAAATACATATAGGGGATAATGTGATGATCGGTCCTAATGTTACATTGGCAACTCCTATGCATCCATTATTGCCTGAGGAGCGTAATGTCAGGAAAAGAGAAGATGGCAGCCTTTATACTCTTGAGTATGCGAAGCCGATCACTATAAAAGATAATTGCTGGCTGGCATCCAATGTGGTTGTTTGTGGTGGTGTAACCATAGGGGAGGGATGTGTAATAGGAGCAGGAAGTGTTGTGACCAGAGATATTCCTCCCTATAGCCTGGCAGCCGGAAACCCATGCCGTGTTATTCGCAAAATAACCGAAAAAGATCATATGTAAGATAGAATTGATCAATTTTCACCAGTTTATTGCAATAGAATCACTAATATTTAGCAAAAAAATTTTATATTTATTAATAGAATTTTCCAATCAACTGTGCTATAATACGGACGTTTAAGCACATAGAAGTTGAATTGAAAATTTACAGAAGCTGAAAGGAAGGGAAAACTATCATGGAAAAGATCAAAAAGCATATAGCTAACTTAAAGGTTGCAGGAAAATTAAAATTATATCGAATGACAGTGCTTGTTATGACATTCTTTTTAGTGTTGGTGGCACTGATCTCGACATTAGTGATCCGTTCAAATATAGAGAAGATCACGGAGGTCTGGTCTCCGGCATTGGAAGATCTGCAGGAATTAGAAACAATGACTGCAAAATATAGAATCAAACAGTATCAACATCTGGTAGAATCAGATGATGCTGTTATGACCTCTTGTGAAGAAGAAATTCAGAAGCTGGAGAGTCAGATCCAGGATACCGATGCGAATCTGGAGGCAATCATGTCTGCAGACAGAGATGCTCAAGAAGGACAGGACGATTACGAAGTAGCAAACGCTGCATGGGAAGAATACAGGGCTGCTTCGGATGAAATCCTGAAGTTGAGCCGTGAAGGTAAACAGCAGGAAGCAGCGAAACTGATGATCGGAGAGGTGTATGAAGAGTATAAGGCATTTGCTGAGAAATTAACTACATTACGTGACAAGTTCCAGGTAGAATTAGACCGGGCAAAGACCATGGCCAATGTATGCACCATCATCATATTTGTCGTGATCGTGGCAGCAGGTCTTGCGATTGCTGTAGTGACGACACTGATCGGAAAGATCATTACCAATTCCATTACCGAGCCGGTAGAACAGATAGAGGCAGCAGTTGCCAGCCTGCGTAAGGGCGAACTGTCTAATGTAGAAATGCTTACCTATGAGTCTGAGGATGAGCTTGGCGATACCATCAGGAATCTGAAAGAAGCCATGGGTATTCTGGCAGATTATGTCAGCGAGATCTCTGTGGAGGTAAAGGCAATAGCGCAGGGTGACCTGACCAGAAATGGTGATGATATTACAGATTTCCTGGGCGATTTCTCGGAATTGAAGACATCACTGCTGTATATTCTGAAACGGTTTAACAGTACCCTGACCGAGATCAGCAATCTGGCAGAACAGGTATCATCGAATTCATCCGAGGTGGAAAATGCATCAAAATCCCTGGCGGACGGTGCAACAGAGCAGGCAGGAGTCATCGAGGAATTGAATGCCACCATTGACACTGTCGTGGATCTGGCGGCAGATACAGCGAAGGTAACACAGAACGCATCGGCACGTGTAAAAGCCTCTGCAAATAAAGCGAACGAAGAAAAAGAAAAAATGAACGATCTGCTCAAGGAAATGGAGCACATTACAGAAATCTCCAAGGAGATCGGTAATATTATCACAGATATCGAGGATATTGCATCCCAGACCAACCTGTTATCCCTGAATGCTTCCATTGAAGCTGCCAGAGCAGGAGAAGCAGGAAGAGGATTTGCAGTAGTGGCAGATCAGATCGGCAAGCTGGCAGCAGACAGTGCAAAATCTGCTGTAAATACAAGAGATCTGATCGATAAGACCTTAGTGGAAATCGAAAAGGGCAATACGATTACAAGAACAACAGCAGACGCATTCAATCAGATCATTGCAGATATGGAGTCCTTTGCAGAGCTTGCAGAGAACACCATGGAGAAAGCCAACTCCCAGGCAGAGTCCTTGGAGCAGATCGGCCAGGGAATTGAACAGCTGTCCGGCGTAGTACAGGGCAATGCTGCATCCTCCGAAGAGAATACTGCGATCAGTATTAATCTGGCAGAGGGAGCAGCCAAGATGCGTGACCGTGTGAATATCTTTAAGCTATTCTAGAAAATGGCAGGAATAGAGTGAAGTTGTCGGAAGGAAAGTTTTTGTTGTGATTAATGATATATTTAGAGTGTTTGGAGAGCAGACAGCAGAAATCTTATTTGAGATCATTACAGAATGTATGGATGATTACCTGTATATATTTGATCTGCAGAATAATACCTTTGAGATTTCACAGTCAGCTGTGGAACGGTTTAATATGTCGAAAAATGTTCTGACAGATGCTGCAAATGAAGTTATGAATGTAGTATATGAGGAAGACCGCAGGATGCTTGCAAAGCATCTTGCGGATATATGCGAAGGAAGAGAAAATGTACATAATCTTCATTACAGGTGGCTTGATAAAGAAGGTATGCCGGTCTGGATTAACAGCCGTGGTATCGTGATCATTGATCAGCAGGGAAAGGCAGAGTATCTGGTCGGGTGTCTGAATGAGACCGGCAACAGGAGAAGAGCCGATAATGTCACAGGACTGCTTGGCGGTCCGGAATTCCTTGCTTACCTGCGTGCACAAAAAGAACCCATTACCAAGGGATTTTTTATGCATATAGGAATTGATGATTTCGGAGCGATCAATAGCTCCAGGGGAGCTGATTATGGTAATTATATCCTGAAAAGCGTAGCCGGCTGTATGAAGGAATGCCTTTCAGACAAGCAGAGAATTTACCATCTGGTAGCGGATCAGTATGTGATCGTGGATCTGGAAGCTTCCTCCGCAGAAGACGCTGTGGCACTGAAAGAAAAGATTACAGATAAACTTCATAATTTCATAGTAGCCGAAAATTATGAAGCTATATTTTCTATTTCTATTGGTGTTATAGATGCAGCAACATTTTGTGAGGGAACCGAAGAATGCCGCAAAAAGTTTGAATTTGCCTTGAAACAGGCAAAAAGCATGGGTAAAAATGGATTCTATATTTTTGACCAGGATGACTATGAGGTCTTTTTACGAAAAGGAAGAATCATAGCAACACTTCGTAATGCTATTGTGAACCATTATGATGGCTTTGAAGTATACTACCAGCCGATCGTGGACTGTCAGTCCGAACAGATCATTGGAGCAGAGGCACTGATGCGTTTTTCCATGATAACGGAAGAAGGGCGGGAGTTTGTTTCACCGATGGAGTTTATCCCATTATTGGAAGAGACCGGATTGATCATTCCCGCTGGAAGATATATTTTGAACGAAGCTGCAGCAATGTGCTGTGAAATGCAGAAATATATTCCTGACTTCCGGATGAATGTAAATGTATCCTATGTTCAGATCCTGCAAGGCAATGTGGAGCGGGATATTCTGGATGCAATTCAAAAATATTCATTACAGCCGGAATGCTTATGTGTTGAAATGACAGAAAGCGGATTTATGGATATGACACCTTCGTTCTGTAAATTTCGTAAAACTCTGGACAAGAACGGGATTCCCTTTGTGATCGATGATTTTGGAACAGGATATTCGAATCTTCATTGTATCCGTGATATGAATCCAAGTTACGTGAAAATGGATAGGGATTTTACTGCCAAGGCGATGAACAGTGCCAGGGATTATGAATTATATAAAAATATCATCCCCATGGTACATAGTATTAAAGTCAGGATATGCGCAGAAGGCATCGAGGAAAAAGAATGGCTTCTGAAAATGAAAGAAATGAAGGTTGATTATCTGCAGGGATATTATTTTGGAAGACCATGTGGAAAGAAACAGTTTCTGCAGCAATATGCCAGTGGCATCAACGTTAAATAAAGAGAGTAAGGCAGACTCAGCTATGTGGGGCTGCCTTATTTTATGGTCTTATCAGAAGGATGGATCCATAACGGCTTCTTTCAGTTTTTCCAGGTCATTGGCATCAGGGTGAGACAATGCACAGTCAAAATTCTGGATCAATACATCAAGATTTGCCGGATGATCAGGAGCTTCCTTCATTTTCAAGTAGCGTTCCCGGACAGACTGCGGCATTCTGCCCTGACACATATACTCTCCGACGATAACATTGCTTGCGTCAATGAACTGCTTAACCTGACTCAGAATTTTCCGAAAATAGATATCACTGCCACCAAAGCCTGCAGTTCCAAACAGAAAAATCTGTTTATTCTTTAACTGCGATAATAGCTGTAATGTCTTGGTATCTGCATTTCCCTTGTCTGTCCAAAATCCGATATAGAGCAGTTCGGAAGAAGGGATCACTGTGTCGGACACACCGAAATACTCACATTCATCCTGAGGTAATGCCTCGTGGATCGCATCAGCCAGCACCTTGGTATTACCTGTTAAGCTGCTATAAACGATGGAATATTTTTTATTCTTCATATCATGTTGTCTCCTTTCATAGGATCATGAAATTATCATATCGCATTCCTATTTTAGTTCGGAAAGCATGATTTGTCGAATGAATTTTCCATAAACATTTTACGGGGGCTGCCCCGGTATCATTTAATGAGGTTAAAAAAGTTGACAGAAGAGAAATATACGATCCGAAAGTATAAAAGAATTTTATTTTATGTGGTGATCCTTGTGCTGCTTGCAGCCTTTGTTTTAGGGCAGCGCATTTACCCCAGTGAGAGGGACACGGTCACGGAGGAAAGCATTACTTTTACGGGAACCTTTTACCGGGTGCTGGCAGACGGAACAGAACAGGAGATCCAGGTCCCGGGCAAATGTGATGTGCCGGCAGGAGAGCTTTTGGTCATCCGGGCAGTGCTTCCACAGGATTATAAGGAAAATACGATCGCCATCAGGTCCTCCCTGGAGAATGTGCGTATTTACATCGGAGGGGAACTGAGGACGGTGTATGATACGGAGAATACCAGACCTTTTGGGAAAAATTCTGCCAGCCGGTATGTGTTCTGCGAGACATCAGGAGAGGATGCGGGAAAGGAAGTGCGGATCGAACTGCAGTCCTTTACCCACAAGTATTCCGGTGTCGTCAATACGGTATATTGTGGGGATAAATTAGATATCTGGGCATATATGTTCCACTGCTATTTTATGGTAACTTTGATCGCCTGTACGATGTTGTTTGCCGGACTGGTCGTGCTGATCATCAGTCTGGTGCTCGATATTGTATACAAGACAAGATTTGATCTGGAGTACCTGGGATGGTGCATGATCCTGGGAGCAGTGTGGATGCTGGGAGAATCGAAGCTGCGCCAGCTGTTTGTTTCCAATGCTTCTATTCTGTCGAATATGTGCTTCTTTGTTGTGATGATCTGCCCGATTCCGATCCTGTTCTATATTGACAGTGTGCAGCAGGGAAGATACCGGAAGGTCTATCATGTGGCAGAGTGTATCACTTGTGTGAATTTGGTACTATGCACGGCCTTACAGGTACTGAATATCGCAGATTTTATCTCGACAATGTTTTTGTCCCACATGGTGATCGCAGGAACCTTCCTGACGGTATTTATCACCATTTGCAGGGATCTTATTCAGGGAACAGCGAAGCATTACAAGCTTCCGTTGATCGGACTGGTGGCTGCCATGATCGCAGTCATGCTGGAGGTGACAGCAGTGTATCGTGTTGTGTCTCTGTCCGGAATCTTTATCGCAACCGGACTGGTGGTCCTGTTGGTCGTTACTCTGATCCAGACAATGGACCGCATCCGCGAGCTGGAGCTGGCCAGGCAGAGAGAGGCAAGGGAAAGCCTGGATTATCTGACAGGTCTTCCTATGCGTCATAAGGGTGAGGCACTGATCCTTGAGAAAATGCAGAAGCAGGGTGGCTGTCTGGGATTTGTGGATATGGATAATCTGAAGAAGATCAATGATGTCTATGGACATAAGGTGGGGGATCATGCCCTCAGACTGGTGGGAGCGACGCTTACAGAGTGCATGAAGAACGCAGTAGTCTGCCGGTTGGGAGGAGATGAATTCCTGTTCTATCTGCCGGAGGCATCAGAAGCAGAGATGAGCATGCGGATAAGAAAGCTGTTTGACAGCTTTGGTGCGGCAAAAAATGTCACGGCGGAGACTTCACCGGCATCCTTGTCCTGCGGTCTGTGCATGTGCAGACAGGGAGGAAACTTTGAAGAATATTATATAAAAGCGGATAAGGCGTTGTATTATGTCAAACAGAACGGTAAAAACAGTTACCGGTTTTATGAGGAGCTGGAGGAACAGCAGCTGGATACACAGGCCAGAAAAAATGACCTGGAGGTAATCGCCGGAGCATTGCTGGAGAGCGGAAGCTATACAGGAGCATTAGATCTTGACTATCGTGAGTTTGCCAGACTGTATCAATATGTAAGCAGCCTGGGAGAACGATACCGGCACCGCTGTTATCTGGTGCTGGTCACCATGGATGCAAAATCAGACCAGACGATGTACATTGATCATATCGATAAAGCAATGGAGTGCATGGAGAAAGCAATCCGGCAAAATATCCGGAAGAACGATATATGCACCCGATACAGCTCTCTCCAGCACCTGATCATACTGGTGGAAGCAGAAGAATCGTATATCCCGGATATTTTACAGCGGATATTCATGAATTATTATGATGCCTACGGCAGGAATGATTTTCTTCCCCGGTATGAGTACAGGAAGATGACACAGGCATCAGATGGAATCTCTTGCGATACTGGTTGCTTCGTTCCTTAATTGACAAAGTCCTGTAAAATAGGTAAGCTAGATTTGTAAAATGATACATGGGAAGAGACCTTTGCGGCACTTCGTGACATTTTTGCAAAAGAGGCACAGCGGCATAAAGAGTTACAGAGCAGTGAAAAATGTGACGGATATAGCAGAAAAGTCTATGAAAGGCTGGTCAACGGCATTTTACGGCAGACGAGGTCCGGGAGATGGCAGCCAACCCTTTCTTTCAATGGGGATTTCCTATGTGAGGTTGCGTTGCCAAATCGTGAGATTTCTCTGGTATATAACAAAGAGATTTTGCGGCGGATGGAAAACATAATTCCACAGGCCACAGCCATTTCGATTCAGGAGGCCGCTTTTTCGGGTGATCATAAACGGCTGAAATCGCAGCTTCAAATGATGCTGACGCAGTCAGTAAGTTTTTTCGATACTGCCGCTGCCGGGGATACTGATTGAACTGAAAGCCGGAAAAAACTGTAGTGATGAAGAATGCCGGGATTCAGACAATCTATAAGTATGGAGTGGCCTTCAGTGGAAAAAACGTGGAGATAGCGGTCGAATAGGAAATGGAGCTGACTACAGCAAATAACAAAACCAAAAGAATGATCCAAGAAAGGGTGCCAGATAATCAGGCATCCTTTTTATATAAAGTTTTTTATAAAAAGTTTACAAAATTTTACGATAATGTTCAAAAATATACAATTTATCAAAAGTGATGTAGACAAACAATAAAAAGATGGGTAATATGTATATGTAATCAGCCAGATGAACGAAAAGTATGTACAACATGCTACATATTTAAAGCAAGAAATATAAAATAAGGAGGAATGTTGCCGATGAAACAGTTCAGCTATATCATTAAGGATGAAATCGGTCTGCATGCACGTCCTGCGGGACTGCTCGCCAAGGAAGCGAAAAAGTATCAGAGTACAGTGACACTTTCCTGTAAGGGGAAATCAGCTGCAGCAAGCAAGCTGATGGCGATCATGGGAATGGGCGTGAAGCACGGAGACAACGTGGAAGTCACGATAGAAGGAGCGGATGAAGATACCGCCGCCGCAGAGCTTCAGAAGTTTTTCCGTGAGAACCTCTAGGAGAAGACCTGCACGACAGAGTTTGGAAGGTAGAAAATGGAAAAATATATTGGAAAATCCGTATATAAGGGAACAGCGATCGGACCTGTCAGTGTTTTGAAGAAAAAGGACAGTCTCGTTAAGAGGATCCATATCGACAACACAGCGGAAGAACTGAAACGGCTGGATGCGGCTAAGGAACGTACGATGACGCAGCTGGGACAGTTATACGAGAAGGCTCTGCAGGAGGTCGGAGAAGTCAATGCAGCTATTTTCGAGGTGCATCAGATGATGCTCGAGGATGACGATTATCAGGATGCCATTCACAGCATGATTCAGAACGAAGAAGTGAATGCAGAGTATGCGGTGGCAGTGACCGGTGATAATTTTGCAGAGATGTTCGCCAACATGGATGATGAATATATGCAGGCCCGCTCTGCGGATGTCAGGGATATCTCCAACCGGCTCGTCCGCAATCTGTCCGGGGAGGAGCAGATTGACTGGAGTACCATGGAGCCGTCGATCATTGTGGCAGATGATCTGACTCCCAGTGAGACGGTACAGATGGATAAGAGTAAGATCCTGGCCTTTGTCACAGTACATGGCTCAACGAATTCCCATACTGCGATCCTTGCACGTATGATGAATATTCCGGCACTGATAGGGGTACCATTGGAACTGGATAAAATTCATAACGGGACCCGGGCTATTGTGGACGGCAGGGAAGCGGTATTTTACCTGGATCCTGAGGAAGAGCAGATCCGGCAGGCAGAAGCGGCACAGCAGACGGAACAGAGACTAAGAAGCCTGCTGGCAGAATACAAGGGACGTGAATCCGTGACAAAGAGCGGACGCAAGGTCAATGTATATGCAAATATCGGCAGCGTATCGGATGTGGCATATGTACTGGAGAATGATGCGGAGGGTATCGGCCTGTTCCGCAGTGAATTCTTATATCTCGGAAGGGACTCTCTTCCGGATGAGACAGAACAGTTCAATGCTTACCGTCAGGTGCTGCAGATGATGGCAGGGAAAAAGGTCATCATCCGTACCCTTGATATCGGTGCGGACAAAAATGTAGATTACCTCGGACTGGGCAAGGAAGATAATCCTGCCATGGGATACCGTGCGATCCGGATCTGTCTGGAGCAGCCGGAGATCTTTAAGACCCAGCTGAGAGCACTTCTCAGGGCGGCAAAATACGGAACACTGGCCATTATGTATCCGATGATCATTTCCGTGGAGGAAGTGCTGGATATTCAGAAAATCGTAGCTGAGGTGGCTAAGGAGCTGGAGGAAGAAAAGCTTCCTTACGCAATTCCGGAACAGGGAATTATGATCGAGACTCCTGCGGCTGTCATGATGAGTGAGGAGCTGGCGGAGCATGTTGATTTCTTCAGTATCGGCACGAATGATCTGACACAGTATACTCTGGCTATCGACAGGCAGAATAACAGACTGGACAGATTCTATAATCCACATCATGAGGCAGTCCTGCGTATGATACAGATGACTGTTGATGGGGCACATAAGCATGGAAAATGGGTCGGCATCTGCGGAGAGCTGGGAGCGGATACGACACTGACCACACGATTTGTACAGATGGGAATTGATGAACTCAGTGTGGCACCGTCCATGGTGCTGAATGTCCGTAGTAAAATATGCGAAATGGAGTGAGAGATTCATGAGAATATACAAAGCGAAAGATTATGCAGATATGAGCAGAAAGGCTGCAAATATTGTATCGGCACAGGTTATTATGAAACCGAACTGTGTTCTCGGACTGGCTACGGGATCCACTCCCATCGGTCTGTATAAACAGCTGGTGGAATGGTTCCGCAAGGGAGATCTGGACTTTTCTGAGGTTATGACGGTGAACCTGGATGAATATAAAGGCCTGAGTCGGGAAAACGATCAGAGTTATTACTATTTTATGCATCAGAATCTGTTTGACCATGTGAATATCCCGGTGGAAAATACACATCTGCCAAACGGAATGGAGCCGGATTCGGAGAAAGAATGCCATAGATATGCGGAACTGATCCAGTCACTGGGCGGTGTGGACCTGCAGCTTTTGGGAATTGGACATAACGGGCACATCGGTTTCAACGAACCGGGAGAGAGTTTTGACAAGCAGGTACATTGCGTGAACCTGACAGAGTCTACGATCGAAGCCAACAAGAGATTCTTCGCATCGGCGGAGGATGTTCCGAAGCAGGCATATACCATGGGGATCAAGACCATTATGCAGGCGAAGAAAATATTGATCGTAGCCAGCGGCGAAGACAAGGCGGAGATCGTACAGAAAGCTTTCTTCGGCCCCATTACACCGCAGGTGCCGGCATCGGTATTACAGCTTCATAATGATGTAACGCTGGTGGCAGACGAAGCAGCGCTTAGTAAGCTTTCTGAATAAGAAAGGGGAAGCTGATAGGTCATGAGAATCAGAAATGCAAATATATATACAGAGGAGCATCGGTTTGTCAGAGGGGATGCAGCCGTGGAGAACGGCAGGTTCGTAAGCTGTACCGGGAATCCGGCAGGTGAGGAAGCTGTTGTGGATGCCAAAGGCATGTATCTGATACCAGGACTGGTGGATATTCATTTCCATGGTTGTAAGGGCGCAGATATGTGTGACGGTACGAAGGAAGCACTGGATGTCATCACATCATATGAAGCCTCTGTCGGTGTGACAAGTGTCTGCCCGGCTACCATGACGATACCTAAGGATGAACTGCTGGAGGTCATGAAAAATGCCGGCAGCTATGAGTATTCCGGTGGATCCCACCTGGTGGGCATTAATATGGAAGGACCTTTTATCAGTCCGGCGAAAAAGGGTGCTCAGGCTGCAGAAAATATCATGCACTGCGATTATGAATATTTCAGCAGGCTGCAGAAAGCAGCGAACGGGCTGATCAAGCTGGTAGATATCGCACCGGAGGAGCCGGGAGCGATGGAATTTATCGACAGAGCCAAAGGAGAAGTGGTCATTTCACTGGCGCATACAGCTTCCGACTATGATACAGCAAGGGAAGCCATTGAACGTGGAGCATCTCATGCGACACATTTGTATAATGCAATGCCGCCGCTGAACCACAGGGAGCCCGGCGTGATCGGGGCAGTGAGAGATTCAGAGAAATGTCATCCGGAGCTGATCTGTGATGGTGTACACATTCATCCGTCAGTGATCCGTGCAACGTTTGCGATGTTTAGTGCTGACCGCATGATCCTGATCAGTGACAGTATGCGTGCAACGGGCCTGGAGGATGGTGAATATACTCTGGGAGGACAGCCGGTTACCGTCAGAGGCAATCTGGCTACCCTGCATGACGGCACGATCGCCGGATCGGCGACGAATCTGATGGATTGTATGCGGTTTGTAGTAAAAACGGTCGGTCTGCCGTTAGAGACGGCAGTGATGTGTGCCACGGAGAATCCGGCGAAGGAGATCGGCATTTTCAATGAAGTGGGCAGTATATCCGTTGGTAAGAGGGCAGATTTCGTACTCCTGGATCAGGAACTGAACATTGCAGCGGTATATATCGACGGAAAGGAGTTCACATGTTAGATTTTTTGAAAGGTAAGCGAAAAGGGAATTGTATCGGATCTCCCTGTAAGGGGAAGGCAGTTGCTCTTACGGAGGTACCGGATCCTACATTTTCCGAGAAGATATTGGGAGACGGATTTGCAGTGATCCCCTCTGAGGGGAAAATATATGCTCCCGCAGACGGAGAGGTGACCGTGGTATTTGATACGCTTCATGCGATTACCATGACAACGGATCAGGGAGCGGAGCTTCTGATCCACATCGGACTGGACACCGTGACGCTCAAGGGGGCCCCCTTCACGGCACATGTTGCTGCCGGAGATCATGTCAAAAAGGGCGATCTTCTGCTGGATGCGGATCTGGAGAAGATTCAGGAAGCCGGACTGCATATCATCACTCCGGTCCTGGTCTGCAATACCGATGAATATAACAAGATCAGTATTCTGAAGGAGGGAGAGGTATCTCCCGGCGAGGACGTGCTCCAGATCTCTTAAGAGCGGTACGTCCGTATCAACTAACGAAACTGACCGGAGCTGTTCCGGTTGAGTATAATGTAAAGGAGGAGAAATGTATGAAGTTTCTTCAAAAACTGGGTAAAGCGTTAATGCTTCCCGTAGCGGTTCTGCCGATCTGCGGTATCCTCATGGGTATTGGTTACTGGTTGTGCCCGGCAACAATGCAGGGTGGTGCGATCGAGGGTGTAAGAAATCTGATCGGTCTGTTCCTCGTAAAAGCTGGTGGTGCTCTGATCGACAACATGGCGATCCTGTTTGCAATCGGTGTAGGTGTCGGTATGTCAGAGAAAAATGACGGTACCGGAGCCATTGCAGCTCTGGCTTCCTGGCTGATGCTCACAACACTTCTGTCTACCGGATTTGTTACGACCATTATGCCCTCTATCGCTGAGGATGCTACCAAGACACTGGCATTCGATAAGATTGCGAATCCCTTTATCGGTATTATTGCCGGTATCATCGGTTCCATGTGCTACAACAAGTTCAAGGATACCAAGCTTCCCGACTGGCTGTCCTTCTTCAGTGGTAAGCGCTGCGTAGCTATCGTAGCAGGTGTGGTATCTATTCTGGCATCTGTTGTACTGCTGTTCGTATGGCCTTTACTGTTCGGCGGTCTGGTAGCTCTCGGTGAAGCTATCGTAAGTCTGGATGTATTCGGTGCCGGCATTTATGCTTTCCTGAACCGTCTGCTGATCCCTACCGGATTACATCACGCACTGAACAACGTATTCTGGTTCGATACCATCGGACTGGGAGATCTGCAGCACTTCTGGAAAGGTGAGACAAGCGCTGATGTATCCTGGAGCCTTGGAATGTATATGTCCGGCTTCTTCCCTTGTATGATGTTCGGTGTCCCCGGTGCGGCTCTGGCAATGGTAAAATGTGCAAAGCCCGCCAAGAAAAAGGCAGCGATCGGTCTGGTAGCTTCCGCAGCAATCTGTTCCTTCATCTGCGGCGTTACCGAGCCCTTTGAGTTTGCATTCATGTTCTTAGCTCCCGGACTGTATGTGATCTACGCAGCACTGTACGGCATCTTCACCATGATCACTGTTGCTCTTGGCTTCCGTGCAGGCTTCAGCTTCTCCGCAGGTGCGATGGATCTGCTGTTCTCATCCCGCCTGCCTGCAGCGGCCAGAATCTGGCTGATCATCCCTCTGGGCATTGCAGCATTTGCTGTATTCTACTTCGTATTCCTCTTCGCTATCAAGAAATGGGATCTGAAGACCCCCGGTAGAGAAGATGATGATGTAGAAGCAGAGAAGAAGATCGAGCTGGCAAATGATGATTTCGCAGCAATCGCAGCAACCATTCTGGAAGGCTGCGGCGGCAAGGACAACATTGCAAGCATTGACAACTGCATCACAAGACTGAGACTGGAAGTAAAAGACATTACCGCAGTGAATGATAAGGTGATCAAATCTGCAGGCGTAGCCGGTGTCATGAAACCCGGTAAGACCTCCGTTCAGGTAATCATCGGACCTAAGGTTCAGTTCGTAGCGGATGCATTTTCCAAGCTTTGCGAATAATAAAGCACTGATAAAACTGAATATATGACCGGAAGAAAGACCTGCCTGGGAAGACCATGCGGGTCTTTCTTATACGCAGGCCCGATGCCTGCGGGATATATTGTAATGTAATGGAGAGAAAAGTCATGAAAAAATCAACAGGAAAGAGGGGAAACGGGGGATTTTCATTAGTAGAGCTGATCATTGTAATAGCTATCATGGCAGTGCTGGTGGGAGTATTGGCACCGCAGTATCTGTCTTATATACATAAGGCAAAGGTCGCTGCAGACCAGGCGAATCTGAAGAACTATTTTACGGAGATCCAGCTGGATTATATTACTACAGGAAAGTATAACCCGGCGATATATAGCATGTCTTCGGATAGACCGGATTCGCTGAAGCAGCGTGAAATTCATTTTCTGAACGGATCGACAGCCAAAATGCAGGCCGGATATTTCTCGGTGACAGAGGACACACGAGGGAAGGGGGGGATACAATATCTATTATTATTGTGATGAGTGTCTAAGTGATAATGATAGTGTGAAAAATAAGCATCTGGATACCTGTGCGACAACATTTCTGTGATGGCGCTTGAGAGGAATATGTTATCTTCCCAGACATAACCCGATATTATCAGAAATATAGCAGATGTACCCATGCTTCCCGGCGTAGGCGGCTGCCTGCCTGCGGATGGTGGGATCCATTGCGCATTGCGTATTCCAGGGTGTAAGCGGTACAGCCGTGTGACATAGCCAGATCCAGATACTCAGTATAGTATTCACGCGTGCTTTGATCATTTTTAGTATAGATATCCTTTGAAAAATCATACGCAGTAAAAACGTTCTCCTGGTTTACCCCATCGATGAGAACGTTTTTTTCTGTTGTAAGATATTTTTTTACAAAACAGTCCCCACCGTTGATCATGATCTTTCTGCCTGTATGGTTCATATAGTCCAGAATTGTAAGGATTCCGTCATAGATGGATTCCTGCGGATAGTTATAGTATACATCCGTGTTATCGACAAAAAAGCCGTCCACACCCTTCTGCACCAGAGAGTCTACTCTGGAAGCTGTACATGCCTGCCATTCCGGAGCCGAGACATCGATCCATTTTTCCTCCGGCCAGTTCTCATAAGCGCCCAGTGTATATTTCTCAAAGTCTGTATCATAGGATCGGAAGCTTTCGATCGATCCGATATTGATATAGGAGTAGATTTCACGGACACCATTTTCTCTTAAACGGGCAATGTCATTTTGGGAAAAATATTCCGCATCTATGACAAGCAGATCAATGTCAGAAAGTTTTTCTGTGATTTCAGAATCTTCACCGATCAGGACAACGTATTTTCCTGTACTATCGGAGGTGCTGGCAGAGCAGGCACTGAGCAGGGCTGTAGATAATATCAGAATGAGAACACATATTATTTTTATGAATAGCTTCGTTTTCCTCAATTAACGGTACCTCCTTTTTCGCTTGATCTGCTTCAATATTTGTATCCAGATAATTATACTATAGATGGCTCTACATTTCATGTATTTCTGTTAACTATTCAGAGCCATACAAAATACTGCATTCAGGCAGATAATGTCGAAAAAAATATCTGTAAAAATATTAAAAAGGGCGAAAAATATTGAAAAATGTGATATAATTTTTTATGCAAATATAAGATAATACCGGGACAAAAAGCCCCCGGATTTGATGCGTTCAGCGGTTAAGACAACCGGGAAAGTAGGAAGTTATATGAAGATTCAGGATTTTTGTGACATGGACAAATTTGAGCAAATCATGAAGAACTGGGCAAGCAGTACAGGACTGGCAACCGTGGCTGTGGGTGCAGACGGAAAATACATCAGTGACTGTTATAATTTTACGGAGTTCTGTATTGATCTGACGAGAGGAAGCGCAGAGGGGAAAAAGCGCTGCGAGCAGTGTGACAGAGAAGGCCATGGTGTGTATCCCTGCCATGCGGGACTTGTGGATTTCGGTATTCCGATCACACTGGAGGATGGAACCGTGTTGGGCAGTATTATCGGAGGACAGGTGCTGCCGGAGAATCCGGATGAGGAGAAGTTCCGTCAGACAGCAAGAGAACTTGGCATTGATGAGGATAAATATATCAAGGCCTTGAAAAAGGTAAATGTAAAGACAAGGGAGCAGATCGACGCTTCGGCAAATCTGCTGGGAGATGTGATCAACATGTTCGTAAGAGCCAGCTACGTCAACAGGAAAAACGAGAATCCGGTAGGTGAGCTAAAGGGTGGCATTACGAAAGCTGCGGAACAGATCGAGGAAGCAACGGACAAGACCAAGGAAATCGATGGCTACAGCAAGAGACAGCAGATTCTGGCACTGAATGCTTCGATTGAGGCTGCAAGAGCCGGAGATCAGGGCAGGGGCTTTGCCGTGGTGGCAACGGAAGTACAGAAGTTAGCAAGAGATATGGCGACCTCCAGTGCGGACATTAAGAAGCTGTTGGGAGAGCTGCATGTTACGATCAACCATTTGAATCAATAGTAATTTAGGATAAAGTTTACAGGAAAACCGTTTTTCTGATCCACAAAGGCGCAGAAAGGCGGTTTTTTTGCACATTTTTGCATGTTTCCTTTTGGTGTGTATAAAAAAGTCGGAGAAGTTGTCCGATATTCTCAATAGAGGAACCAGGTAAACAAACGGATTTGGCATTTATTTTCAAGGAGGAAATAATTATGGCGGGAATCGGAGCAACCGGCAGCGTAGGTGCGTATGCTGCGCAGAGTGATTACAGCAAGAGTACGAAGACGAAGAAGCCTGAGGTATTCGGAACGCCGGATAAGACAGCCGGCACAACAGGTACGGGAAAGACGTCCGAAACGGCACAGACCAGGGGAAAGACTGAGGATTACGGCAGAACCATCGGTCAGCCGGAGCTGTCGGAGAAGGCTGCGAAATACTATGAGCAGCTGAAGAAGAGGTACGGAAATTATGATTTTATTCTGGTCAGCAGAGATCAGAAGGAGAATGCAAAAGCCAATGCTGCAAAATATGCCAATGGCTATAAGACGGTTGTTCTCATTGATGAGGACAAGATCGAACAGATGGCAACAGACGAGAAATTCCGCAAACAGTATGAGGGAATCCTGAGCGGTGCCGCTGCACAGATACAGCAGTTAAAGACCAGCCTGCAGAGTTCCGGTGCGCAGGTCAAGGGCTTTGGAATGCAGGTAAATGATGGAGGAACACTGTCATTTTTCGCTGTATTGAAGAAATCCAGCGCCGAGCAGAAGGCCCGGATCGAGAAAAAGGCTGAGCAGAAGAAAACAGAGAAAAAGGCTGCGGAGAAGAAGGCTGCTAAGAAAGAAAAGGAAGAACGGCTAAAAGACAAGAAGTCGGATAAGGTAGCAGACAGCAAGGAGGAAGCCGGCACAGAGGATACGGTAACGATCAGTGCCGGTTCCATAGAAGAACTGTTGTCTAAGATAGAAACCTACAATTTCAACACACGGAGTGACAGTGTGCAGACCGCAGGCGAACGGCAGGTCGGCCAGAACTTTGACTTCAGAGGGTAAGGTGATGCTGTATGATTTCTATGGGGAAGTCCGGAGGTGTTTACGGGAGCGGCAATACCGGTTTGCCGCAGGCATTTTCCGGAGGAAAGAAGACGCAGAACAATCAGAAGAGTATCTTCGGAGCAAAAAATAAAAGTTCTGTTACCGATATTCGTAGAATGCTGTCCAGAAACAGTCAAAGTACGCAGACGCAGGCAGCGAACAGTTGGGGACAGGATTCTATTGTGACGAGTACTTTAAGTTACAGTGAATCGCTGCGCAATCAGAGGCAGCAGACGAAAAATACGACGCTGGCGCTGAAGAAATTGAAGTACCAGTTCAAAAATATCTCGTCCAAGATACTGCGGAGCAAGACGTCCCAGGCGGCAAAGCAGGCAGTCGGGCAGGCGAGAAGAGAGATCATGCGCCTGAAGCGTCAGAAGCAGAACAGTGACAGTGACAGCGACAGTGAAGAGATCGACGCAGCAATCGCTCATGCACAGGCTATGGAACGTGTGGCGAAGAAGAAAGCAAAACATCTCGAAGAAGAGGAAATGATGAAGGCTGCCGGCGGAATCTGCCAGGGAGACCGGATCAGTGAAGAAGAAACGAAGGATGCGCAGGACGCAGAATCTGAAAACGCGCGGAATGCGGAAGAAATGTCTGCGGAAAGTTCTGCGGATGAAATGTCAAGGGATCTCTCCGCATATGAGTATGCAGGCAATGAGGTGCATGCAGGGGATAGCTATGATATATCCGACTATATTGATCTTGGCATAGATGCATTCTATGCGCAGACGGGAGACTTTATGTCGGAAATGAGCGATTTCACTTCGGAGATGATGCAGGAAATGTCCGATAGCTTACGCGACTTGATGGAAGAGATGGGGCTGGATGGATTATCAGATAATGCGGTCTCTGTGAATAGGGAGATGGATCCCGCAGACCTCAAGATGATGAAGATCAAACACCGCAACAAAGAGATGAAAGACATCGTCAAGGCCGATGCGGAGTACCTGAAAGCAGTTTTCAACCACCTGGAGAAAATGAAAGACAACGTGGTCATTCCCACCGGGAATGCAGGAGCGGTTTCCTCCGGCATGACAGGGACTTCATTTTCCGCAGATGCTGTCGGCGTAGGTGTATCGGCGGCGCCTGTGCCGGTGATCAATATTACATTATAGGGTGGACATATAAGAAGAAATTTGACATCCCGGACACTGTGCTTGTGAGACAGACACAGTGTCCGGGATGGTTTTATATAAAAACATTTTTGATTTTCGTGAAAAACCACGTGAAAACATTTTTGATTTTCGTGAAAAACCACGTGAAAACATTTTTGGATTTCGTGAAAAACTATACAAAAACATTTTTGATTTTCGTGATTATTTCCGCCCGTATAGGATTCCCATGCCGGAGATCATCCAGGGAGCAGCGGCATATCCCGGGATAAAATCCAGTTTCTTCTCAAGATTGCCGATGTAGTGAATTTCTGTGATTCCTTCTTTTTTCAATTCTTCGACAAATTCTTCCATGTCACCGTAGAGTGCTTTCTGGGAGAACATGTCCTGAAAGGAGAAGGCACCGCCCTTTTTGACTATGCGCAGAGCTTCTCTGACCACATCCCGTTTATCCTTGGCGGAACGGACTTCGTGGAAGACAAAGTTGCTGACAGTGGCATCGAAGGTCTCATCCGGATCTTCCAGATGGGCGGCATCTCCTTTGTGGAAGGTGATCCGGTCGGCAACACCCTCCGCTTTCGCATTGGCTTCACATTGCTCTTTGGCATAGTTCCACTCGGCACCCCAGTAGTCCATACCGACGAGTTTTGCCTTGGGGAAAGCCTTGGCGCAGCGGATCGTCAGGGCAGCCGCACCACATCCGATGTCGAGCAGAGTGCCTTCGCCGTCCCATTCCAGATGATCTACGAGATGCTGATGGACTTTTGCCATCATGTTGCCTTTGCCGAAGGCAAACAATTCATGACAGATGTGCATGTAAATGCCATAGACCAGGCAAATCGCGGCAAGAATGCCCAGGATCCATGTCGGAATGGCAAGATGCAGCACCGGTCCGGTCACATAGGCGGCAATGCCGAGTACGGCAGCAGCGACATAGCACAGCGCCAACATTTTTTCAGGTACCCAGTTTCCGTAGTTCACGTTTTTGTTCATAACTAATCCTCCTACTTGTTTTCTGAATATAACAAAAGTTATATTTGTTATTTTTTATAAAAGAAAATGCCCACCGCATTAACGGTGAGCATCCTTCTCGCTCTTAAAATATGCAATTAAACCCTGCGTTCCGGCATCGGCGTGAATACCGATGGCTTTCGTCAGGAACAGGCGGTGTTCCATATCATAATCTCCTTTGATCAATTCCAGAAATCCGTGTAACCTCATGGATGTCAGAATCCGTAGTAATTCTTTATCGGGCACATAGCCTAGTTGTTTTTCATAATAGCCCTGAAAGGCCGTGAACATATTGTTGAAGACGACATCCCGGAAGGATTCGTATTTGCTGCCGGAGCATTTCTCCAGTACCAGTTCACATTCCTGCCTGTGCGCACAGATATATTCCATGATCTCACGTTCATTCTGCTCTGCGGTCTCAGGATGTTCCTGTTCTCTTTTGGTAATTTCATACATCATTTTCTGATATTCGGCAATCAGGGGATCCAGAATTGCCCCCAGCAGTGCCTCTTTATTTTCAAAAGAGAAATAAAAAGCCCCGGTAGTAACTCCGGCCCGTTTGCAGATATCCCGGAGGTTCGCCCCGGCGTAGCCTTTTTCCAGAAATTCTTCCCTGCCGCAGCGGATTAAGTTTTCTTCCGTGATTTTCTTACGATCTGTCTCCATAACAATTGTTATATTAGCATAGACTAACTCGAGGGTCAAGAAAAAATCTACAGGTAAAATATTTTTGATTTCCGCAAAAATCTCTACAAAAATGTTTTGGTTTATCGTTATTTTAAGATATAATAAAAATAGTAGCAGGAAAACTAAGATAGTGATATATAGCGGGGAAATGAATATGGACAAAGACCCATTTAAAGAATATCTGAGAGAATCCGAACCGAATAAAGCAACAAAAGGGTATGTGTGGAGCACGGCGGTTGGACTTCAGGCAGTAGATGGTCTGAAACCCTCGCAATATCTGATTGACACTGCAATTCAAAATATTGAAGGTAAGATCACGCTAAAAGAGGCACAGAGTCTTATAGAAAGCTATTACAATGAGAGACCTGTCCGTGTATCAGATAATGAACGCACGGAAGAAGCAGATAAAGTTTCCAGCCGTATTGCGGAGCTCCTTTCCGAAACGGCGTTTTCCTTTTCACCGAATGAGTATATAGCTATTCATCGTAAGCTTTTTCGTGGAATATATAAGCATGCCGGAAAAATAAGAGATTATAATATTACGAAGAAAGAATGGGTGCTTGATGGCGCAACGGTCGTTTATGGGAGTGCTTCAGAACTGCGTGCTACATTGGAATATGATTTTTCGCAGGAAAAGGATTTTAGTTATAAAGGACTTTCGATAGAAGAGAGCATTCATCATCTGGCTTTGTTTGTATCAAGGCTATGGCAAATTCACATTTTTGGTGAGGGAAACACAAGAACCACAGCGGTTTTTTTCATAAAATATTTGAGAACACTTGGTTTTTTTGCAACAAATGACATTTTTGCGGAAAATGCATGGTATTTCAGAAATGCACTTGTCAGGGCCAATTATACGAATTTACAAAAAGGAATTCATGAGACAACGGAATATTTGGAACTCTTCCTCAGAAATATGCTTTTAAATGAACACAACGAGCTGCACAATCGAAATATGCATATCAGTGGACTTTTAAAGGATACAAAAGTGGACATTGGAACTTCAAAAGTGGACATTGGAACTTCAAAAGTGGACATTGGAACTCAAAAAATGGACATTGAAACATCAAAAGTGGACATTGAAACAAGATTGGCTGAAAAAACGCTGAATTTTTCAACAAAAACAATTATGCATATCCGTGTATTATATGAAAAATTCGGAGATTGTCAGTTTTTTGGCAGAGGAGAGGTTATGGAATTGCTTGGGCTGAAAAGTTCAGGCGCTTCTAAAATAATATCCAATATGGTACAGGCTGATGTAATCGAACCGGTATCCGGGCATGGAAAAGGAAAATACAAATTCAAAGAGTTATAGAGTATATTGGATTTAAAGGCATCGGAACATCCGGTGCCTTTTTTTAAAATACAGGAACCTTTTTACCGTCCGGCGACTCATATAGTATGAAGCCGGCGAAGAGAAGGAGGTGTTACTTTGTCAGTTATGACAAAAGAGGAATTTGTGCGGGAAGTGCGGGGCTATACCCTGCATATGTACCGACTGGCATATTCTATTCTGAATAATAGTACGGATGCGGAGGACGCTGTCAGTGAAGCGGTGCTGCATGCCTATGAAAAATTAAGGACACTGCGGGATCCGGGCAGCTTTAAAAACTGGATCTTACAGATCACGGCAAATGAAGCGAAAAAGATTTATCGGCAAAATAAGCGGACCGGTGCGGTGGCATGGGAAGAGAATCTGTCCCCGGCATTTTATGACGAACACCATGAACTGTGGGATGCTGTCATGCAGCTGGATGGCGGATACCGGGATGTGATCGTATTGTTTTACTATGAACGGTGCACAATCCCGGAGATCAGCAGGATATTGGAATGCAGGCAGGGAACCGTAAAATCGAGATTGTACCGGGCGAAGGAGCAGTTAAGGGAGAGGCTTATATGAGAGATGATTTTATAGACAGAAAAATAAGAAAAATGGCGGAGGCGGAACGGATGGCAGTGCCGGAGTCTCTGGATGCGAAAGTGGAAAATATTTTGGACGGACTGGAAACAGAGAAGAAGGACAGCAAAAACACGGATGGAAAGAGAGTGAATCAAACGGTACGCCATTATGGCTTTAGACGAATCGTGATCCCGGCAGCAGCCTGTCTGCTTCTGGCCTCCGTTACCGTGACGGCATCGGGATTGTACCGGGCGCGGATGGAGAGCATGAATCATGAAAAACTGGAAACATATTTTTCCGGGTTGCAGGAGGCAGATGTTGCAGCGGATAGCTACAGCAGACCGCTTACGGACGGCGAAAAAAACAGGCTGGAAGAACTGAGGCAGGCCTATCTGGAGGAAGGATATTTCCCCCAAAAGGAACTTGCCATGCTTGATAGTCCTGAAAAATACAAAAAGGGCGTGGCTTTCTATGCAGCGCGGAGTACATTTTTCCTGCCGGAAGAGGAAATGACGGAGGAGGAACTGTTGGAGCTGATCGATTTCCGGGAGAAGAGAGATTATAGTCTGGCGAAAATCACAGAAGAGATCGAGGCGGGCGACTATGAATATGTGAAGACGGAAGATAGTGCATTACCGGGTGATATGTCACAGGAGAGCGGATCGCAACAGACACATGACGCAGGAGAGGCAAGTGTAGTCCCGGGGGCAGATACGGCAGCACAAGAATGGCAGGTCGCCTATGAGGGAGACGTAAGTATCCGTTGTGCTGTGGCGGTAGAACAGGGGCTGTATGTCGGTGGGTTCACCATGGAAGGGAAAGCACGGGTGGAATATCTGACTTACGGCAGCGGGACCCCGGAAAAGTTTTATGATGATTTCGATGAGGACGGCGAGGTGTATAGCCTGTGCATCGCACCGGACGGAAGTGTCTATGCGGCATTACGCGGACTGGCATCTCCGGGAGCGGAACATGGCCGGCTGCCTGCAATCTATCATATCAGCCCGGAAGGAACGCTTCTGAATAGTTTTACTGTTGGGGAGAGGGAATGGAATATAGTCGATAGTATGGCAACAGATGCCCAGGGCAGATTATATGTGCGGATGCGGATGCAGGAGGACGGCAGTTATGTGCGGATCTATTCTGCGGAAGGTGAGCTGATCGGAACCGTGGCGGATGACAACGACTATGCCGTACAAGGTGCCGGAGCATTAGGACAGGGTAAGGACGGCAAAGTCTATGCGGCTGCACAGGCAGTGGGCGATACGACAGCAGGTGATATGGCTATGATATTAGTGTCAGTAGACCCGGAAAACTTCAGGTTTGTTCCGGTGGCTGGAGGCGAGAATGCTATTTGCAGTGCCGATACGATCTACCCGTGGAAAATGGTGGCAGCAGGTGTGAGTGAGACGGCAGATTTTATCCTATGGGGATACAACGGCGTGGACACCTATCGTCTGGGTGTGACGGAATTCACCAGAGTGCAGGAGAACTGGGAGATGCCCTGCGGTACGGAAGGTACCTGTGCGGTTCTCGTACCGGACGGTCGCATTCTCTATATCGGCGCATCCGGCGGCTTCCAGGGAACGACGGCGGACGGCGTGGAGATCAGCGGAAAAGATCCTGTGAAGACAGTGCTCTATTACGAACCACTTGCGAAATAGAGTGACAATAAACTGGCGACACCGGGAAAACGGTGCCGCCAGTTTTAAAGTTTCAGACTGTTAAGTTTGGGTGAAAAAAGTGGATACCGAGGTGAAATTTTGTTATGCTGTTTGTAACAAACGGAGTATAAAAGTCGTCAATATAGATAGAAGGGAAACAAAGGAGGGGCTTATGAAGAAGATTAACGTAAAAGCAACCATTTTTCTCAGTGCAATCGTATTGGTGGTAGTGGTACTTCTGCTGAATCTCATCGAATTCCGCAAAACGGTGGATTTCACGGTGCCGGGGATACAGATGCCGAAGGAGAACGCTTTCGGAAAGCAGGAAGAGGTACAAGTGAGCGTCAACGGAACCTATTATTACCGGGTACTGCCCTGGATCCACGGCAGCACTTTCCATGGGCAGATATCTTTTGCCGGAGAGGGAGAGGAACCGCAGAATTATTTCTTTACCTATGGAGCAAGCAGAGGATTTCTGAAGGAGGGAAGAGGGGCTGGCTGGATCGGAACCCCGGATGCCCAGACTACCGTAGCGATTTATCAGGCGGTACAGAATGTGGAAAAAGGGATGATATCTGTAGAGAATCCCGCCAGCTACGTTTTATATCCGGCGGCAACACCGGAAGGAGCCTATGTCATAGCGGATGTATGGTATCCCGGAATGCTGGAAAACAGTGCAAAGACCGCGTCCTGTGCGAACTTTTTGCCGGAGGAATGCCCTCAGAAGATCGGTTGCAGCTTCTGCGCGGAGGATTACGATTATGTGGAAGATGTCGATACCGTAGAGCAGCTGTGGCAGGAATTTATACAACTTTCCGGAAAAGTGACGTCAGATCCGATCCCGCCGGAAGAGATGGTGGAAGGTGTGGGATATTTTCAGTTTGTCTATGCAGACGGTGAGACAAGGACCTTTCGCTACGCGTCGGAAGAACAGGGATTATGGATAGGTGAGGACGAACGATGCCTGGTGGACGGCCAGGCTTTCTATGACTGGCAGGAGCGTCTGATGGAAGCGGTGCAGAAGTAAGCACGGGAAAGAGAGGGGCGGAAATCTTCTCCATTCGCAGCAGATCCCACATCGGACAGGGGTATGCGAAGCAGTATGGTGAGGAACTGCGGCAGTATTGGGAAGCAACCAATGAGGTTTTTGTGTGGATCAGTGAACAGTATCAGAAACCGTTATATGTCACTTCGGATGTGACCATAGGGGATGGAAAGACAGTGATCTCTTTCCGGGGTACCGGCACTTCCATGACTACCGGGGAGACAGAGGAAATCCATAGAGACTGCGTGCTGGATTTTGAAATGCATGCGGAGGTATTGCGCTCGGAAGAAGAGCTGGAGCTGACAGTAAGTGACTGAAATCCGGAAGAAGAGGGGCAACAGAATCAGATTTCTTACTTGACAGATGGGTCGGTAAAATGTAGACTATAATTACAAAGAGTCTATAAAACATCGACTATGCCTTGCCGGGGGGCAGGACAGGAGGGGCTTATGGGTGAGAATATCTACAGAATATTTGACGGTGTATGGAACTTAAGTCTGGTGGGAGGATACTGTGTGCTGCTGGTGATCCTCGCCAGACTTTTGTTGCAAAAAGCACCAAAATGGTGTTCCTATCTGTTATGGGGAATCGTGTTTGTGCGGTTGTGCTGCCCGATACTACCGGAGACAGGAATCAGCCTGATTCCGGACAAATTGCTGTCTGTGGGGACAGAGATGACGTCCGGGCAGCAGACAGTCGGTCCGGGCAGTCATGGTTATGCAGAGGCCAACGATACGAAGAATATCGGAGATGTCCTGCGGCGGGAGTACGATGCAGAGGAAGTACCGGACAGCCAGACGGCAGAAAAAACGATGGCAGGTGGAAATGACAATACTGTCATGAATGCTGACGGCACGCAGGACTTTTCCCTGGGAACTGCGAGAACAGAAAGTGGAGCTACGGTTGCAGGGGTGGCAGCCAGTGGAACAGATACAGTGATTTCGGGAACATCTGCCGGAACGGGTACTGACGCCCGCGCATGGACATACCCGGTGTGGTTCCGTGTATTATCCATGGTATGGTTGGCAGGAATGCTTGGATTCCTGGGATATCATGCTTATTCTTATCTGCGCATGCGTCATCGGATTCGTAGATCTGACAATGGTGTCAGACAGTTGGAACCTGGGATCTGCGAGATCGACGGTGGGCATCTGTCCTTCGTCATGGGGCTGATCCATCCGGTAATCTATCTGTCTTCGGGCTTAGATCCTGAGAGCAGAAAAGTCGTTCTGTGTCATGAACGGGTGCACTTACAGCGCAGGGACTATCTGTTTAAGCCTGCGGCGTTGGTGATCTGCTGCGTCCACTGGTTCAATCCGCTGGTGTGGCTGGCATTTTATCTGATGAACATGGACTGCGAGATGTCCTGTGATGAAAAAGTGGTGAAGCTCCTCGGGGAGGAGAGCAAGAAAATCTATTCCTATACCCTGCTGGAAGAGGCTTCCGGCGGCGAATGGAAACGCTATCGTGGCGGTTCCATCTGCGCACTGCTCTCTTTCGGAGAAGACCATGTGAAAAATCGTATCCGCCACGTGCTGGACTACCGCAAGCCGCCGTTCTGGATGCTGGTTGGTGCAGCAGCGGTGCTTGTGATATTGGTGGTATGCCTGTGCAGCAACCCGGGTGGCGGAACGGATGCAGTGGATGTTGCAAATGCGGATAGCGGTGCAGAGACAGAGGCAGATGCGGCGCAGGCAACCGGCGGGGCAGATGCAACCGAGGAAGCTGCAACAGGGGAGTTTGCGACGGATGAAGTGGACTATGAGGCTGCCAAAACGGAATGGCTGACGGTATTTGAGCAGGGTATCCACAGCAGGGAAGAGTTCAGTGCCCTGTTTGATGTGGCTGCCTTGGAGGATACCCGGTCTTTTGCCGGACAGGATGGAATCCAATATCTCGGCTACAATGGTGCCGCGGCGCGGAAACTGCATCAGCGGATTTTAGACGGAGATGCCGCTGCCCATGAGACCTACAAGGATCCGGTGAAGGCTGCGGAAGCTCTGCTGAATCTACAGGGTGGCAGCGGGGAAATGACGGAACTGCTCTATGAAGCCGGGAGGCAGTATTTATTTTTCCAAAAGGATTCCACAAGACCCGGCGAAGGCTCTGTGGCAAACGTACATTATATTTTCGCTGATGGATCCGGTATCGATATTCCCATGGTATTTGCGGAGGAGAGCAGTCAGATCTGGATGCTCTCCCTGGGAGACATCGACAGTAAAGGCCGGCATTCTACCGGTCCTCTGGACGGAGAAAATCAGGCCAGAGTGGTCTATGCGGAATACGGACCCAGGGATGAAGATTGGGCTACCGTGGCAGAACTGTCGAAAAAATGGGTGTATGTAAAGGTATCCCCCGGATCTTTTGCGGATGTTGCTGCTACTTATCAGGTCTCCAGTTACGGTATTTATGCGGCCACCGGGGACGACGCCGGACTAAATTGTATGGTTCCGGGATATATAGCGCCGGGATGTGCGGCAGAGGGACGTTCCACGGTTTACCAGAATGTGGGAAATTACTATACGTCTGACAGTTATAGACAGGAGATGGCTTATCTGAAGCAACAGGATAGTGTCCGATTGTACTATTTTGCAGCTTCTGATTATCAGGATGGAGATCTGGACATCTGGATCGACACGATCCGGGAATATGATACTTCGGGACAGACCGGAGAAAACGGGGTCACGGACTGGAAACTGCCGTCGGAGGCGCAGGATTTCTCCGCAGACATGCTTACTGCGGAAGACGGTTATTGGATCCTGAGTCAGAGCAACGGAACCGCCCAGATGAAACTTCCGCTTCTGTCCAACCAACCGGTCTGGAATGGGAAGGTGGCGGCAGATCTGACGACAGAGGAAGCGGATGCTTATGCAGCAGCACAGAGACGGGATATTATGACGAATGTGGGAGTCGTATTCGATCTGTCTGAGCGAGCGGAGCAGGAGACTTATGCCCTGTTGGATCTGGACGGAGACGGAACCGCAGAGAAACTTCTGCTGCGTTCGAGAATGGCACAGGCAGTAAACGAAGTGGATCATTCGCCGCTGGATCAATATATATTTGCGGTGAATACCATGCGAGGCGAGACGCGGACGGCACAGAATCTGGGAAACAGCATTTACGCCTTCACTCCTGATGGCAGACAGATATTACTGGCACTGATGCGTAGGGACGAGTTCGGACAGTGCGAGAGTTTCCTGTTCAGCTATGAGAACGGGGAATTACAGGAGGTAGGAAGCTTCGCACAGGATATCCGGGAGATCTGGGTGGAAAACGGCCAGATCATCACCACCCAAAGCTATGATTATATTCTGCAGAGAGAGAATCTGCGGATCATATACCGCATTGGAAGTGACGGAAGACTGGCGGAGATCCCCACAGACCGCTATGATCTGCCGGAGCAGGCGGTCCTGCACGGACTCAATAAGGATCTGGAAGTCTGCCGGACTCCGGATGCCGGCAGCGAACGCTTTACCATCAACGCAGATCACGGAGTCTATTTCCTTTATCTAGATGCCGGCAGACAGTGGCTCTGCGTGGAGACCGAGAATGGTGTCACCGGGTGGCTTAAGCTGGCGGATTACACGGCGGAAGAAGCGTGGGCCACTTTCAATGATCTGATACCGAATGGGGGATGAGAACAATTTATACTGGATACACTTGAAAAAAAATGAAAAAAGTTTCCGGTATAAGAGAAACTTTTACTTTTGTAGGGAAAAAATAGACATTGACAAATATGGTTTACAGGATGTAACATTAAAGTGTTACAACTTGTAAACCGTTTTGCATAATAAGACTTAACGGATGCCACAGAGGGCAGAAAGTGAGGAATTGTAATGTCGGAATATACCATGGGAGCTGTGGAGATGCGTTTTGCGGAAATCATCTGGGAGCATGAGCCGGTCGCTTCGGAGGAACTGGTGAAATTATGTGAAAAGGAATTGAACTGGAAGAAATCTACGACCTATACGGTCCTGCGGCGCCTCTGTCAGAAGGGGATTTTTACCAGTGAGAACGGGACTGTCACCTCACTGATGTCGAGGCAGATGTTTCAGGCGAGACAGAGTGAGGTGATCATCGAGGAGTCCTTTGCGGGATCCCTGCCTGCTTTTGTGGCGGCGTTTACCTCCCGGAAAAAGCTGTCTACGAAAGAGATCAAAGAACTGAAGAAGATCATAGAAAATAACGGGGGAGAAAAGGAATGACAGGGATGGCAATGATGCAGATACTGATCAGAATGAGCATTCAGGGAAGCATCATCGTAGGAATCGTATGGATCCTCAGAATGGTATTTAGAGGACTGCGGATTTCCTACCGCTACTGTGTGCTATTGTGGGGAATCGTTTTTTTCTATCTTATATTTCCCTGGAAGATCGAGAATGAGCACGGATTCTGGCGGGCACAGCCGGAGTCGATGGTAGTGGCGGTGAGCGCGGATGGACCGACAGTGGTGACGGGACTTGGGACGGGCATTGTGTTGGGGCAAAGTGCTGTGCCGGAGCAAAATGTTACACCTGGACAGAGTACCTTGCCGGAACAGATGAACGGAACAGATGCGACGACCGTGCAGGGTACGAATTTCGAAGCGGGATCGAACGAGCTCCCTGTGACGGCTGCACAGTCCAACGGCACAGCAGTCATGCCTTTCCTATCGGCCGCCTTTACACAGGTGATATTTGCAGTCAGATACCTGTGGCTGGCAGGAATCCCTTGTTTTCTCGCGTATTTTATCTTTTCTTATGTAAGAATGAAGCACCGTCTGGCAGAATGCCTTCCCGGGGAGGAGGGAGTCCGTTACGTGGACGGCATCCGCACACCGATGGTATTCGGGATTCTGCGGCCGCAGATCTATCTGCCGATGGAGATGAAGCCGGAATTTTATGACTGTGTATTGCAGCATGAGCGGATCCATCTGCACCGCCGGGACTATCTGTGGAAAATACTGACCTATCTGATCAGTATTGTGCATTGGATGAATCCGGTGGTCTGGCTGGCATATTATCTGCTGTGCTGTGATATAGAAAAAGCCTGTGATGAAGCAGTGACGGAACATCTGGAGCCGGAGGACCGACAGGAATATGCCGCCGTACTGCTATCCATGGCAACCGATACGACCGCACGCAGGATATTTGCAGCACCGGTGTGTTTTGATGAAGGTGACATCCGGGGCAGGATCCGGCATATTTTAAAATGCCGTAAGACCGCAGGGAAGCTTGCGGCGCTGGCAGTGGAACTGTGTATCATTGCAGCACTGGTACTGCTCACACAGAAAAGTGCGGTTTCTTCTCAGAAAACAGAGGAAGACTTCACAGAAATGGTGACAACGGAAGAAACAGGACAAGTACAGGAACAGAATCTGCCAACAATTTACATACAGCAGGAAGAGGAACTGCAAGCTCCCAGTCCTTTTCGTATTGAAAACTATTATATCACTGAGCGGGTCACTGCCTATAATCATTATTATATTGATAATGATGGTATTCTCTGGGGGAACGGTTATAATGAGAATGGTCAGTTGGGAACAGGCAGTTACGAGACGGATTTTGACAAGGGGCAGTTTGATGATGTGAGGATTGCAGATCATGTGGTTTCCGTAGATGCCGATTAGAATAATAATTTCTGCATTTATCTGACGGAGGATGGAAACCTCTACGGACTGGGATTAAATATGGCAGGACTTTTGTTGGGAAAAGACACTGTGAAGCAGGTATATAGCGACATGGATAACGACAGGGTATGTACCCCCACACTGTTAATGAAAAATGTCAGATATGCCAGAGCCGGCAGGGAAGCCATTATCGTACTCAAGGAAGATGGAGCCGTATATTGGTGGGGACAGCTTCGGACGACAAGCAGCACGACCGTTGGGGGATATGATGAATACTGGTCAGTAACAGAGAATCCGTTGAATCTGGTAAAAATGATGTATCTGGAACCACATAAAGTTCTGGATCATTGTATCTATGTGGACATCAATGCGTGGAATGGAGCGGCAATCACGGAAGACGGAGAATTATATCTTTGGGGATTAAATATCTTTGGACAGTGCGGCGTTTCTAAGAGTGAGAATGTTCATGACTTTGTCAGAGAACCCCAAAAGGTACTGGATAAGGTCAGTATGGTATGGCTGGGTGGAATTCGGCACAGCGATGATGCCCGCACCTTTGATGCAGATATCTCTGCTATTCGATATGGATATAATAATTTTGCCTTATTGGAAGATGGTATGTTGTTGGGAGCAGGAGACAAACTTGGCAAGGACTCTGTGACCACAGTGATGGAGGGGGATCTGGATGAGGCAGGATCGCACCGCTGCTCCTTCTCCTTTGTGCCGGTGAAGGCAGTGGTCTATTCCCTGGAGTATAATCGAGAGGTCCTGTCAAGGATGCAATGGGGAATGCAAAGGGAAGAAGTACGGGCATTGTGTACCGATGCCGGATTGCAATGCGATGTCGCCAGTGAGAATGCAAGTCTCTATATAGAGAACAGCAAATACTATTGTTATTTTGATGAAAATGGTGGATTAGACAGGATACAGATTCAGGCCGGCAGCAGCCGGGATGGGAGATTCCTTGTCGATAAGACAACGCTGGAGGAATTACAGCGAAACATCGCGGATGCCGATGACACATTGACGCAGGTGAAGTCTGTTGAGGAAGATTCCTGGGAACGTTGGCAGTATGAGGACATGCAGGAGCAGATTCGATATTACTTTACCGTATATGAAGGTATTGTTACTGTTATAGAAGAGGAACAGATGATCAATGAAGAAGCTACGAAGTAGCGGTTTCGCGAATGGGGTTCTGAATAGTTACGAGAATTTTAAGCAGTAAGGGAGATTATCATGAAAAAACAATACAGATTAGCAACATTTGCACTGTCCGCCTGCCTGTTAATGGCATGTGGCGCCCGGGAGACCAATGCACCGGAGAACAACGAAGCGGAGAAACAAACCGAAAATATTTCCAATATAGACACTAAAATAGATGAGACAGAGACCTCCGGAGCTCTCACGGAGTCCGAATCCCGGGAAACACCCATTGCACCGAAAGAAATCGCGATAGATTTCACCGTAGTATCGGAATTTCACCCGGAAGGAACTGCGGTGCAGCCCTATTCCCTGGAAATCCTTTCCGAGACGTATAACAATATTACTTTTGCGGATGAATGGTACAATGCATCGGAAGACGTTTCCCTTCCCATGATCGGAGAAAATTGGGACTGCTTCTATGATGAGAATTACACTTACCAGTGGGACGATGGAAAACTCAGCATTTTTGATGGCGAGAACTGCCTGTATGTACTGGAATATCCGACAGACAAATGGTACGTCAATGGTAATAACGCCTGCCTTGAGAACGGGATCTTCTATGGGGCATCGGTGATGAACGGCTATGCCCAGCCGGACACCTGCTTTATGTTTGCATACGATCTGGAAAATGAGAAACTGCTGTGGCGAAGTGCAGACCAGACTTATAACAGCATGAATTTTCTCGTGAAGGGGGACGTGATCTTCTGCGGCTATGGCTTTACCGCAGAGGACGATTATCTCTATCAGCTGGATAAAAATACCGGAGAGGTGATCGACCGCCTGCCTCTGAAAAAGATGCCGGACCTCATGGCAGAGAAGGATGACCGGTTGTATGTGCACACCTATAGTTATGATTATGTGATTGGGATATTTTAAATTGAAAATATCAAAATAATTGATATCGGTCGACTATCTTATCATTAAATATTGAATGTGTATTAAAAATATGCTATTTTAAAAATGTAACATAAAAAGAGTTACATTTTTAAAAATGGTGACTATATGAAGAATTTTTTAGAAAAAACATTGCGTCAAAATGTGATGATAGAAGAAACTGAATATTTGAATGAGAAGCTGCCTCTAGCCTTTCGTGGAAGATACACTTTTTATAAGGTTGAAACAAACGGTTCACCATGGATAGCAATTCAACCCAAGGCAGATGTTGGCTTGGCAGCGCTTAGAAAGGACTGGATTAAAATTGAAAAGGCAGCAGGTCTTAATTGCGCCATTTTTTTTGATTCTACATCATTTTATATTAAAGAAAAATTATTGGAAGAGGGAATTCCCTTTGTACTGAAAGATAAACAGGTGTACTTGCCTTTTATCGGATATTTGCTGTCCAATGAGAATGAAAGGAAAATTTCTCCGGTTCATTTAATTTCATTTTTAACACAAAAAGTTATATTGGTTGCAATATATGAAAAATGGGAAAATGTTACTGCATCAAAAGCTGCAATAAGATTAGGCGTTACGAAAATGTCTGCAAACAGGTGCTTTGATGAAATTGAGTATCTGAATGTGGATATTTTGGGTATGAAGGGTAAATCCAGGGTGATAACTGTTCCGGCGGATATTCAGAAACTGTGGAATGATGTACGGGTCATATTGAGAAACCCTGTGATTGCAAGGTATGAGCTAAAAGAGGATATTCAATTGGAAAAAAAGGCAGGAATCACTGCACTATGTGAGTACTCATTACTTTCGGATAATGAATATCCGACTTATGCAATTACCAAAAAAGAAATAACAGAATCCAGAATTAGAAAAATGAAGCAGGTACATTCCGGGGAAGAAATAGGATGCGTTGTTCTGGAACTGGGATACTTTATTGATTTTAAGAATAAGAAACTGGAAGATCCATTGAGTGTGACATTGTCGCTTACAGAGAGCGAGAAACAGGATGAAAGAATTGGTATTTCTATAAAGAGGATGCTGGAGGAATACGTATGGTAAAAGGCTTTTGAAAAATCTTGTGGGAGGAGGATTCAGAAAAAGTATGTACAAAGCAAAGATGAGGTGTGTGGCATTATTAATAATTATGTTAAGCATGGTAAGCTGTGGGCAGAATAGACCGGAACAGAATGATACAGAACAGAATACTTCAGAAGTTACCGAGGAGATGACACCTAATACCATAACGACTACAGCTGTATCAAATGAAGAGACTGAACCGGTTGATTTATTGGAAGATTTCAGTTTGGAAAATTTAAAAGGGAAAACCGATCCGGAAGTAATCAGACAGGAATTATCCGTCCTTCCGTTAAATATAGATGAACTCAAAGATTATCCGGTGTATGTTTTGGATTGGCAGTCAAGGGAATGTAGCGGAGCAGAATTGCTGGACGAATTTTACGAGCAGACATCAGAGAATCAACCGGCGCAATTAGTGATTGTACACTATTTAGTGAGTGAGGAATTGGTTACAGCGAGATGTATTTCCATTCCCTGAACATAATTAGAAAGCAGCCGGAACAAAGTGAAATTGAACTAATAATGATAGTATTTACGGATCAGGAAGATGTCTCCGATGAAAAGGCGGAACAGTATGTGGAACTGTTATATGACGGGAAGAGACCGGAGAACGTAGAGGTGCGTCCTTTCCTGAATTTACGGAAGACAAGTTAAGTTATACAGTGGGAAGTTGTGGCAGCAGTGCTTGTTTTTTTACCTGTTGGAAAAAATGATATTGCGACAACGTGCGAGGGGGATTACGAATGAAAACTTTTAAAACAATAGCATCATTGCTGGTAGGTACAGTATCATCTTTGCTGTTAATGGGATGCGGAGAAATAGACACCGGGACGGAAACATCTGCGTGGGAGAAAGAGACTGCTACAATTGTGCCGGAAGAACCTAAAACGGAGATTATACTTGGAGATATCGGGGGAGCGTCGACATTACAGGAAGCAGTAGCTGATTTTAATAGTAAAAATGACGGAATAACAATCACAATACATGATTATTACGAAGAAAATATAAACGACGGAATTAGTCGTTTGTATGATGATATTTTGACAGGAAAAGGACCTGATATCATTAGTTTTTCGACAGATGAAATGGACGTGGAAGTGCTTAGAGAAAAGGGTGCGATAGAGAATCTTATTCCCTATCTGGAGAAAAGTGATGTGATTGGGGAAGAGGACATCGTTGATTCTGCGTATCATGTTTTGACAGCGGATGGCGGCTTGTATATGTTGCCAACGAATTTTGTGTTATATACATTGATAACAAAAGAAAAATGGTGCAGTAACAAAGAAAATTTTACCTTCGAGGAAGCCTTGCGGGCCGTTCGGGAATGTGAAGAGGATCCTATGATTTCACGGGATTTATTTTTACAGGAAGGGGCAATCTGCGGAGGATATTCCGGGGAAACGGAAGATAACAGATTGGAACAATATATAAAAATTGCAGAACAATTACCGCAACAGGCGATGTTTCAAACGAATGACCTTTTGATGCGGGAAGGAAAAATTCCATTCAATCTTGAGTGCATAGGTGACATGCAACAATATTTATATAAAAAATCCGTATGGGGTGAGGATGCAGTCTATACAGGATTTCCGGGAGCAGAGGGAAAGGGAAGAATATTTATTTTTGACAACTGTTTCGCCATTAACAGTCAAAGCACGCACAAAGAAGAAGCATGGAAGTTTGTGGAAAGCTATTTTACTGAGGAAGGACAGAAAACGATTGCTCCCAATTGGAATTTCTCAATATTGCAAGATGTGCTGGATCAACAGCTTAGTGATAGCAGAAAGCAGGAATATTATCAGACATCGGATGGAAAAAGAGAGAAACTTCCTATTCTGACATACGAAATTGGCAGTACCTATGAAAATGTTTATGCGGCACAAGATGAGGATATACAGGATGTAAGGGAGATGATAAATAATACGAAGGTAATGCAGCGCAGTGACCTTCCTTTAATAGGGATTACGCAGGCAGAGGCTTTGTATTATTTTAACGGAGAAAAAAGTATAGAAGAAACAGCAGCGGCTATAAGGAATAAAATTGATGAAATGCCGAATGCAAAAAATGCACAGCCAGATATGGATGTCATTATCAATATAGGGGATTTTTCAGTTTCCTTATATGAAGGTGAGCAGGAAATATTGGGGAAGCTGGACAAGATGGGGCTGTTGTATGAAAAGGTTGAGGATTCGGATAACAAAAAATATAATTATTATTATAACGTAGGTGATGGGGAAGCTCAATTTATACAAGTTTATTTTCTTGAAAAAGAATGTGTCAGAATAAGAATCAGCAGTAATGAAACATTTGCACATACCTCGAGAGGCATATATTCCGGAAATACTTATTCTCAAATGGTCGAACAATATGGAGATTCTTATGAAAAACATACTTATATGGGCAAAGAGAGATATACCATTTATCGTTATGCTTTAGGAGAATGTTTCCATGAATTCGGCATACCGGGGGAAGCGACCGGTGAAATCTATAATGTTGATGTTTATGTTTCCGGTCAGATGCCTATCTATGATTATGGAGAAGAGATTGTAGAGGATTAGAAATTTTTTGAAAATATGTAAGGCGATGAGACGGAGTATATGGAATAGCTGAATGCAAACGAAGGTAATGCTGAAGAACTGGAGATTCCGTATTTTTCATTTACGGAAGAAAATATTGTGAGAGAAGAAAAAAGAAGATAATTGGGGGAGAAACAAAAAATGACCAAAAAGCAGAAAGTAGTATTTGCGGTTGTGGCAGCAGTTGTGGCAGCAGTGCTTGTGCCGGGGATAATTTTGTCTTACGTATGCTATCATTTTATTTATGGGACAAGAATCACTTCACGGGAGGGAGAAGCATACCACAAATTAGAGGGAAAGGGAGTATACAGCCCGTTAGCGGTGTTTCCTTCCGCAGATATGGACACCGTTTCACAAGATTTTTATTATCAGACCCGTGATGAAATATTTGCAGCAACCTGCCAGATCTATTTGGAAAATCAATATACCAGGGAACAGTATGAGGCAGAAACAGAACGTCTGCGGAATTTGGAATTTTCTTATCAGGATCAGACGAATATGCTCTATCAGGATGAAGAAAATTATTGCAGCGTTGCGTATGTGGCAATGGCAAATTGGATCGACTGATATGAATATGCCATCACGTTAGACGACAGTAATACCATTATTTATGTTTATCTGCAGAACATGGACGCAAAGGACATACATATGCAGTCTGACTACCTTCCGAAATATTTTCAGGATAATAATGCCGGAAAGCATCAGGATACAGACCCTATGACCTCGGATTACAGAAGTTTCTATGCGTTCCGGATAGGAGATCATTATATAGATTGCATGGACTTGGCGGATCAGATTGAAATCGCCGATACCGAGCCGGAGACTCAGGCAGAGGCTGTAGCACAGGAAGTTGAGACGCCGGAATCTCAGACGATTGCTTCGGATACATCTGAAGAAAAAGACACGAGCAGCATGCTCATTAATTCTGAGACTGAAATAAGTGCAGATTTAGATGGAGATGGGAAAGAAGATATAGTGCGTGTTGTAGATAACGGCGATATCGATGACTTGGCAAAAGATGGTACACGACTCATAGCGAATGTGAATGGCGTAGATACGGCAATAAAGGATTACGAAGGATACGTTTATGGTTCACGTATTACTACCGGTGATCTGTCAGGAGATGGTAAAGCGGATGTATTATTGGAAAGATACATCTTCGGAAGCAATTATGGTGCTGTTGAAATTTATATTTTGCATTTAGAGGATAGCGGTTGGGTAGAATATCCATACAACTTTATACACAATCCCAATATTGATTCAGAACAGCCGGATAAATTCGGTGATGTTAAGATTGATGACAAGCGGCCGATAGACAGTTATATCGGGGCAACCATATTTGAAAAAGACGGAAAAACGATGGTTCGTTTTATCTCATTACAATATGAAGTCGATGACGAAAGCACGGTAAAATGTACAGAGGCATCCTATCGGGAAGATGGGTGGTATATAGAAGATATTAGATTAATTGATAATTATTACGATAAGAGAGAAGAATTATTAGCGCCGCAGGATGATACACTGACGATAAGAGGAGAAGTGGCAGGGAGCGAGAATAGAAAAATAGTATACGAGATAGCAAAAGAATTTTCGGAGGCCTATTTTCAGGGTGATTCGGAAACAATAAAAAAGTATTTAGTGGAAGATTACAGTGGAACACTGGATACTTATACAGATTCTCGAGAATCTAAAGGAACAGAAACTGTTAGTATAAATGAGATAAAAGGATTAGCGGATGTTGGGGATGAAACAGGGGTAACCTACACAGTGCAGGCGGAATTTTTGCCGGCAGGAGAAGACTCCTTGTTCTATCTTTTTATGGACTTTGAGAAGCAAGAAGGCGGATGGCGGATAAGGACATACGGATTAGAAAAATAAGAGCTTAAGGAAAGCACAGAAAAATTTAAACAATTTGAAAAATAGGTTGATAAATTCATACGAACCATATATCTCTAATTTTAGAAGTAAATGGTTGCCGCTTGCTGATGGTGCGGGATATAAGTAAATCAGTTCGTAAATGAAGCCACTTGCTATACAGGTGGGATAGAAATAGTATAGTTCGTAAATGTTCCCCATCAGGTAACTGATGGGGAATTTTGTCACAAGAGAAACCTATAATAATACATAAGAAACTGGATAAGCTATTGGTTGAAAATTTGAATGAAGTATTGGCAATGTACAATTGTGGAATTAAATTAACTTTCACAGATATTAAAGCAATTAAAAATATTATGGAAAAGGAATTGGGAAAATAAAAAAGATTTACATTGCCTATGAGTATCAATATCTTCATGGTCAATCGGATGAAATCGTGAAATCACCGGCTCAGCCACCACACCCCCAGATTCAGATACCCCGCGAGCGCAACCCACACCAGATAAGGCAGCATCAGCCATGCGGCAGGCTTCGAGATGCGGTAAAAGGCAACGGTAGTGGCGAGAATCAGGATCCACAGAGCGACCAGCCACAAAAAGGCGAAAAGATACCATCCCAGGTTGAAGAACCAGATGGACCAGAAAAAATTAAAGATAAGCTGTACAGCATACAGGGTGAGGGCTTTCGTGTCCTCACCTTTTTGCATGACAACGAGATAAGAGGCGATTCCCATGAGGACGAACAGGATACTCCACACCACCGGGAAGAGCCACATAGGCGGTGTCAGGGGAGGCTGATTCACTGTTTCAAAGGCTTTCATGCCGTCCATGGTGATCCAGGCGGAGAGTCCACCTGCCGCCAGAGGGATGGCAACGGCAGTGATGAGGTTTTTCCAGTGAATATTGTGAAATTTGTCGGAGAGTTGCATGGGAGCCTCCTTTGAAAATACGATTTTGCATGTGTCAATATCCGCGTATGGTCTGATTAGTATTGTATGAAAATGAGATAAAAATTATGTGTCTGGCTATAAAAAGAGGACAAAAATTTGGGACTATCGGCAAACGGAGGTTTTGGTGTATGATTAAGAGTGTAATAAAGCATTATGACTATCAGCAAAAGGAAATATCCAAGAAAAGGTAATAGGTAACATAGCTATGAGCACAGAACACACACAGGGTTCCCTGACAAAAGAAGCAATCCGGCTGGCGTGGCCGGCGGTCTGCGAATCCTTTTTTATCGCACTGGCGGGTATGGTGGATACTTTTATGGTGAGTACGCTCGGAGCCAATGCGGTGGCAGCGGTAGGGCTGACCACACAGCCGAAGTTCCTGGGGCTGGCACTGTTCATTGCAGCGAATGTGGCAATCTCCGCCCTGGTGGCGAGACGACTTGGAGAGAAGAGGCAGCAGGCGGCCAACGAGATTCTGGTGATGACGATCTGCTTCTGCATTGTGGCAGCCGTGATTATCAGCGCACTCACGGTGGGATTCGCGGATCAGATCATTGAATTCTGCGGATCGAGTGAGGATACTCATGCCATGGCGGCAAGATACTACCGGATCATCATGGGCGGCATGATCTTCAATGTATTGTCCATGGGAATCAATGCTGCACAGCGTGGCGCGGGCAATACGATGATCGCCCTTAGGACGAACCTGATCTCCAATCTGGTGAATATCTGCGGCAACTACCTGCTGATCAACGGCCATTTCGGATTCCCGGCACTGGGAATCACCGGAGCCGCCATTGCCACGGTATTCGGTACGGTAGTGGCATGCGTGATGAGTATCGTCTCAATCTGTCCGAAAGACGGATTTATCAGTATTTCGTACATGATCGAGCATCACATCAGACTGCGGTTGGAACCGCTGTTGGAGATCATCAAAGTCGGTTATTCCGTGTTTATCGAGCAAGTATTGATGCGTATCGGATTCATGTCGACTGCCATGATGGCTGCGAAAATGGGTACGGAAGCCATGGCGGCACATCAGGTAGGCATGAATATCCTCGGTCTGACGTTTTCATTCGGTGACGGTATGCAGGTAGCGGCGGTGGCGTTGATCGGCCGGAGTCTGGGCGAACGTGACCCGGAGAAAGCGAAAAGCTATGGAGCTATCTGTAGACGTATCGGTATGGGAATCTCTGTTGCACTGGCGGTTATCTATTTCTTCGGAGGGGAGACCATCTACCGGATGTTCTTTAGAGAAGAAAATATTATTACGTACGGTGTGAATATTATTCATTGCATTTGTATTATTGTCCTGTTCCAGGTGTCTCAGGTCATCTACATGGGATGCCTGCGCGGCGCGGGAGATACGGCATACACGGCAGTAGCTTCTACGATCAGCGTTACTTTGATCCGTACGGCGGCATCCTATATTTTCGGGTTTACTCTGGGACTGGGAATGACCGGTATCTGGATGGGTATTCTGGCGGATCAGGTATCCAGATTCCTGTTTGCGTCGATTCGGTTCCGACAGGGAAAATGGGTGACAATTAAGATTTAATGAGCTTATGATAATAACAAAACTCCCGGAGCAATATCGCACCGGGAGTTCTTGCTTTCAAATAACATGCAATGATTCACTGTGAGTTCTATTTCGTCTTCAATGTCTTTTTCATAGCAGTGAAAGTCTCTGCACTGATCACATGCTCGATCCGGCAGGCATCCTCAGCAGCAACGGTGGGATCCACACCGATGGAAGTCAGCCAGTCCGTAAGAAATGTGTGACGTTCATAGATTTTCTCTGCAATTTCCCGCCCCTTATCCAGCAGGGTGATGTAGCCTTCCTTGTCCATTTCAATATATTCCCCATTGCGGAGATTCTTCATAGCTACGCTGACGCTGGGCTTGGACACACCCAGATCGTTGGCAATATCAATGGAACGGACCACACCGTTCTTTTTCTTCAGCACTAAGATCGTTTCCAGATAATTCTCAGCAGATTCCTGTATTTTCATGTAATGACCATACCCTTCCCATACATAGCATTTTGAACCGAAATACCTGCTCTACATGTGGAAACTTAACCATCCGCAGGCATTACAATAAGAATAGCAGAAAAGGGTAGGAAATGCAAGATTTCAACTTAATGAGAAAAAATATCAATAAGAAATTCCTACGAGATTTCTATGAAAAAAATCGAAAAAATATATTGACAGTAAAAAAGGGTTAGTATATACTAACCACGTGAATTGAGAATGAATCTCATTAAGAGCTAATGAGAAACCACAAGCAGTTCAATACTATTGAAGGGAAGGAAGTGTGTATGATGCCCCTGAGTATGGTAGGTGCCGGTGAAGAGAACACGATCCAGAGGATCGGCGGCAAAGAGGAGACGAGGAAGTTTTTAGAGACCCTCGGATTTGTAGTAGGCGGTAAAGTGACAGTTGTGTCCCAGACCGAAGGCAACCTGATTGTGAATATCAAGGAATCAAGAGTAGCCATCGGCAAGGATATGGCCAATAAAATCATGGTGTAGCAGGCAGCTGTACCAAAAGATGCTAATAGGAGGAGAAAATGAAGACATTGAAGGAAGTTCCCTGCGGACAGACCGTAAAGGTAACCAAACTGAATGGTGAAGGTCCTGTCAAGAGACGTATCATGGACATGGGCATTACCAAAGGTGTTGAGATCTATGTGAGAAAGGTTGCTCCTTTGGGAGATCCCGTGGAAGTAACTGTCAGAGGCTATGAGCTGTCTCTTCGTAAGGCAGACGCTGAGATGATTTGCGTTGAGTAAATGATCTTTTTTTTAGCAGGAAGGTTAGCTGGAACTAATTAGTGAAAGCTAATCACATGAGCAAAAAGGAAGCTCTGAAAGAGCGTTTTGCGAATGGGGTCTGAATAGTTATTAAATGATTTTAGAGGAAAGAGGTAGAAAAATGGCAATTAAGATTGCACTTGCAGGTAACCCTAACTGCGGTAAAACAACACTTTTCAACGCTCTGACCGGTTCCAACCAGTTCGTAGGTAACTGGCCCGGTGTAACCGTTGAGAAAAAAGAAGGTAAATTGAAAAAGCAGTACGGTGGCAACGGTGATGACGTGATCATCATGGACTTACCCGGTATTTACTCCCTGTCTCCGTATACTCTGGAGGAAGTGGTAGCACGTAACTACCTGATCGGTGAGAGACCCGATGCGATCCTGAACCTGGTAGACGGTACCAACATTGAGAGAAACTTATATCTGAGCACACAGCTGATGGAACTGGGTATCCCCGTTGTCATGGCTGTCAACATGATCGATATTGTGAATAAAAACGGTGACAAGATCAACGTTGCGAAGCTGTCTGAGAAGCTGGGCTGCCCCGTTGTTGAGATCTCCGCTCTGAAACTGACCGGTATCGAGAACGCTACCAAAAAAGCGATCGAACTGGCACAGAAGAAGAGTGCAGCAGTTGCGGTACATAAATTCGCGCCTGAGGTTGAGAGCGTGATCGAGACCGTAGAGAAGAAGCTGACCGATGTTCCAGAGGAACAGAAGAGATTCTTCGCTATCAAGCTGTTAGAGAAGGATGACAAGATCCAGGCACAGATGAAGAGCGTTCCCGATGTATCCGCAGAGATCAAGCAGTTGGAAACGGCTATGGATGATGACACTGAGAGTATCATCACCAACGAGAGATACACATACATCTCCTCTATCATCAAAGAATGTTATACCAAGAAGGAAGGCCAGAAGTTAAAGACTTCCGATAAGATCGATAAAATCGTGACCAACAGATGGCTGGCACTGCCGATCTTTGCAGTGGTTATGTTCATCGTATATTATGTATCTGTTACCACCGTTGGTACCTGGGCTACTGACTGGGCAAATGACGGTGTGTTCGGAGATGGCTGGCATCTGTTCACCATCGGAACCAGTGCTTATGAAGAAGCCGCAGAACCTTATGACGATGCAATGAATGTCATCAATGCATTCGTAGAGGCAGACGGCAGCGAAGATCTGGCAGCAGTGATAGACAGCGAAGCAGATGACTATGATCCTGCAGCAGCTGTTGCAGCAGTACAGGAATTTGCAGCAGGCATTGATGCATCCGCTACCGCTGATTACACTCTGGAAGACGAAGAGACACTGGCAACCGAGGATGTAACTTATACCGGTGCTGATCTGGCAGATGCTGTTGCAGTATATGCCGAGGATGGCGCAGAAGCTCCCGATCCCGCAGACTACGGTATCTGGGTACCCGGTGTACCCGCACTGTTAGAGAGTGGTCTGGATGCGATCGGATGTGCCGACTGGCTGAAAGGGCTGATCCTTGACGGTATTGTAGCCGGTGTCGGTGCAGTGCTCGGTTTCGTACCTCAGATGCTGGTACTGTTCATCTTCCTGGCATTCCTGGAGTCCTGTGGTTACATGGCACGTATCGCATTCATCATGGACCGTATCTTCCGTAAGTTCGGTCTGTCCGGTAAATCCTTCATTCCTATGCTGATCGGTTCCGGATGTGGTGTTCCCGGTATCATGGCTTCCCGTACCATCGAGAACGACAGAGACCGTAAGATGACAATTATGACTACCACATTTATTCCTTGTGGTGCTAAGCTTCCTTTCATCGCCATGGTAGCAGGTGCTATCTTCGGCGGCGCAGCATGGGTTGCTCCTTCCGCATACTTTTTGGGAATCGCAGCAATCATCTGCTCCGGTATTATCCTGAAGAAGACCAAGATCTTCGAGGGAGATCCCGCTCCTTTCGTTATGGAGCTTCCCGCTTACCACTGGCCTACCGTAGGTACGGTACTGCGCAGCATGTGGGAGCGTGGCTGGTCCTTCATCAAGAAGGCAGGTACCATCATCCTTCTGTCCACCATCGTTGTATGGTTTACCACATATTTCGGATTCACCGAGGACGGCTTCCGTATGCTGGCTGAGGATGAGATCGATATGAGTATCCTGGGCAAGATCGGTCAGTGCCTGGCATGGATCTTCATCCCTCAGGGCTTCGGTAACTGGCAGGCAACTGTTGCATCCATCACCGGTCTGGTAGCTAAGGAGAATATCGTAGGTACGATGGGTATCCTTTACAGCGCAGGCGAAGGTTCCGTATATGCGAACATGGCCGCTACCTTCACCGTAGCAAGCGGTTATGCTTTCCTGGCATTCAACCTGCTGTGCGCACCTTGCTTCGCAGCTATGGGTGCGATCAAGCGTGAGATGAATAACACTAGATGGTTCTGGATCGCTATCGGATATCAGTGTGGTCTGGCATACGTGGTATCCCTGTGTGTATATCAGATCGGCAGCCTGATCCTTAACGGATCTTTCGGCATTGGAACTGTTGTAGCATTCCTTCTGATCATTGGCTTCATTTATCTGCTCTTCCGTCCTTACAAGGAGAGCACCACTCTGAAGGTTGACACCAAGAAGGTTGCATAAGTAAAATAAATAATTAAGCTCACTCGCAGGTGTCTGGCGTGACTGCTTGCAGGCAAAGACCGATACCTGTGAGGGGAGTAAACAGATAGGAACGTAACATTACTTGCGGGTCTTCGATAAGGGAACCCGCAGGATTTTAAAGTAAGAGTAAGGAGGCAGTCTATGGGAACCGTAGTTGTATTGGCGATACTGGCCGGTGTCGTTGCATTGATTGTCCGCAAAATGATAAAAGACAAAAAGAATGGAAAATCCATTCAGTGCGGTGGCGATTGCAGCCACTGCGGAGGTCATTGTGGACACTAAGGAACAGGTAAGCTATCAGACCACGAAAATGCAGAGAGAGATCATATTGACCAAGCTGAAAGAAAAGGGCTGCCGCATTACAAAACAGCGTCTCCGGCTGATTGATATTATCCTCCAGAATGAATGCTCCAGCTGTAAGGAAATCTTCTACCGGGCATTGGAAGAGGATGACAAGCTGGGAGTTGCAACCGTATACCGCATGGTCAATCTCCTGGAGGAGATCGGTGCCATCAGCCGCAAGAACATGTATAAGGTGGCTTACTCTGAAAATTGTATGATGGAAAATGCCTGCACCATTGAACTGGACGATGGATCTGTACACCATCTGTCAGCGAAAAAATGGAACTCGGTGATTCGCGCCGGTTTAAAGTCCTGCGGTTATCTGGCAGACCAGAAAGTGACCAACGTGACCATCAAGCCTTGCGAATGTGCGGAGCAGGTATGTTAAGACAAGAGTATAATAATAAGTAGAAAGTAAACCGGTGTGAGGGGAAGGCGGTCTGGAGAGACAGTACTGTTTCCTACACCGGTTTTGTTTATATGGGTGGCAGGATAATACTAATCTGCATGAAATTTTGACAGATATTGCAGCAAAAAGGAAGCCTCGTGGAGGTAATTTTGCGAATGGGGTTCTGAATAGTTATTTTTTGAAAGAAAACAATAAGGAGAGTGAAAAAATGGGAACATATATGATATGTGGAATATTGATCATAGTGATCGTGGCAGCATTACTGGGATCCAAAAAGCATTTCAAGGGAGAAGGCGGATGCTGTGGCGGAGGCGGAGATGTGAAGATCAAGCCGAAGCACTTAGATACTATCGTAGCGACCAAAAAGCTTCATATTGAAGGAATGTCCTGTGTGAACTGCCAGAATCGCATTGAGAATGCCCTCAATGGCATGGCCCAGGTCAATGCTAAGGCAAGCTTTAAGAAAGGCGAAGCAATCGTAAAACTCGGCGCAGATGTTCCCGAAGAGGAACTGTGCGAGGCTGTGGAAAAGCTGGGATATAAAGTTACTTCTATTGAATTGATGTAAATTGAGAGTTAGTGAAACAAATCCACGAACGCCCATGGCGGACGGAATGTCCTTCCTCGATGTAAGGTCTCCCGGTGGGAATTTTCTGACGAAAAGTGAGTAGCGGTTCTAAACCGCACGGGCACGGCTCCAGTTGCCATCCATGGCAACGTCCGCCTGTCGCGAACGTCCTGTTCGCTCCACCCTGTTTTTCTACACTTTTCGAGAAAATATCACCACCTCCCGACAAACATCCTCGGAAGGACATTCCGTCCGCCATGGGCGTTCTGCATTTTGGAAAGTTTTAAAAAAACAGTAGCCCCGGCTGGGTATAAGAATAAGCAGTGCCGTAAGCAGACGTCGGTACTTAGCGGTCGTATTGTGACCGCTTATGTACCGCTACGCTCTGCGACAGAGCGCGAGCGTGCCGCGTTTCTTATACCCTGCCAAGGGCTACGGGATTATTTCACTAACTTTCAATTCACTGTCATTATCGAACGAAAGAACTACATCATTTATTCAATGATCATAACGCAAATCCCATTCAGATATTACCCGTTCTCTTTCGCAAAATATTCCTTCGTCAGTTTCACTACAACACCGGACAGTAGGAACACTGCGATCAGGTTGGGGATGACCATGAGTCCGTTGAAGGTCTCGGCGATGCTCCACATCAGTCCGAGGTTCATTGTAGCACCCACGATAGCTGTAAGGGAATACAGAACCATGAAAGGCATGTTGGAGCGGGAACCTAAGAGGAATTCGATACATCTTGTACCGTACAGTCCCCAGCCGATGATCGTCGAAAATGCGAAGCAGCACATCGCCACAGCGGTAAAGATCGATACCCAGCTGCCGTAGACAGTGGTGAATCCGCTGATGGTCAGTTCCGCACCGGCAGCTTCGCCGTAATTCACAGGCACGCCACTGCACAGGATGACCAGAGCTGTCATGGTGCAGATGATGATCGTGTCCACAAATACCTCAAAGATGCCGAAGAATCCCTGTTTTACCGGTTTCTTCGTATCGGCACAGGCATGAGCGATGGATCCGGTACCAAGGCCGGCCTCGTTGGAGAAGATACCGCGGGACACCCCCTTTTTCATACTCATGAAGAAGCTTCCTACCACACCGCCGGTCACGGAAGCGGGATTGAAAGCACCTTCTATAATAGAAGCAAATACAGCAGGCACAGATTTTATATGGAAAATAATAACGCCCAGTGCCAGCACGATATACATGATCGCCATGAAGGGAACCAGCTTGGAAGTAACGTTACCGATACGTTTGATACCGCCGATGAGGATCAGGGCAATGATGATCGCCAGAGCGATACCGATGATCAGGTTTACGAGATTAACGGCGTCTGCGGGCAACACATTGAAATTGCTCAGTGCGGAATCGATGGCAGTGGTGATGGTATTGACCTGTGTGGCATTACCGGTACCGAACACGGCCAGCACACCGAAAGCAGCAAACAAATACGCCAGAAAATGCCACTTTTTATCCAGTCCGTTCTTAATATAATACATAGGGCCGCCTACCAGGTCGCCCTGTGCATTGGTCTCACGGAAGTGTACAGCCAGCGTTACCTCGGCGAACTTGGTGCACATGCCAAGCAGCGCAGATATCCACATCCAGAATACCGCACCGGGACCGCCGATGGCGATGGCACCTGCCACACCTGCCACATTACCGGTGCCAACGGTAGCTGCGAGAGCGGTACATACCGCCTGGAAAGGTGTCAGGGCTCCGTCGGAGGCCTCTTTTTTCTTCATCATACGTCCCAGCGTCACCTTCATGGAATAGGGGAACTTGCGGATCTGCAGGAAGCGCATCCGGATACTTAAATACAGACCGACACCGATGATGCAGATCATGGCGGGGACACCCCAGATGAAATTGTTGACAACACTGTTGACTGCCTCAATTGTGGATAACATAAACAGAATCTCCTATCATTTGTGAATAAATACGATAAATGTAAAATACTCTTATACCTTATCACATTTGCGGACATGACGCCATAGTTTTTCGATGCAGTGTGTTAAAATGTCAAATTTATTTCTGCATTAATTATAGAAGAAACGGCATGGGTGGTTACGTTTGACAAAGGCAGTACGGGGCTGTAAACTGTTAGAAACGAGGAGGAGCGGGGGATTTATGAAATTATATGACAAACTTCCTTTAAAGAAAGCTTATTATCGTATATTCACCGGAATGATCATGTTTCCGTTATTGCTGGTACTGGTGTTGTCTCTGGTGCTGTTGGGAAAACAATATCGGGATCAGGCGATAGAAAATATCCGCGGTGTGCAGCAGGGTGTGGCAGGAGAGGTCCAGTCGGATGTGGAGTTCATGTCCATGCGCCTGTCCCAGTTGACGAACGTGAATGACAATATGGTCATTCAGTATGTAGTACAGATGGACACAGCAGATACCAATGCCCGCTATGATGCCCAGAAGAAGCTGGATCAGGCGGGAAACCTGGTCATAGAGCCGGTAAAAGATGTGGTGTCCATCGGTTTCTATATGAAAAGCGGAAATGCGATTTTCTTAAAAAGTGATATTAAGCGTACCGTCAGCGAGATCCGACAGTGCCCATGGTATCAGGATGCACTACGTGAGCCCAATTCCGTAAAAATAGGCTCCTATCAGACCATCGGGGCTAGTGACCTGTATCTGGGTGGTGGTAAGGACCAGCTGGTACTGATCTATGCCCTGTCTCCCAATGTGATGATCGACAGATCCCAGAGTGTGGAAATGGTAGTGCTGTATCAGACCACCGATGCCGGGAATTCCATCCGCAATTACAACCGTAACTATAATAGGAAGAATAACAAACTGGGGATCATGCAGATCGTGGATGAAAACGGAACTCCTATTTTCCGGACGGAAGAAGCGGAAATCCAGGACACTTTCGGTTATACCTGTGTGCGCACTCCGTTGGAATTGGAAAATGCCACCTGGTATATCGAGAGTCATATCAAGACCTCGGAGCTGATGCAGGATTTCCTTAAGATCGCCGAGATCATTCTGCTGGTGGCGGCACTGATCTTTGCGCTGGCGGGGTATTTTGCCGGATATTTTATCCGTCAGATTGTGAATCCCATCGGAGAATTGAGCGATGGCCTGAAACAGATCGAAGATGGAAAAATGGATATCCACATTGCGCCACAGGGACAGGCAGAGATCCGCGGTGTGATCCACCACTTTAATGCCATGGCCAGAAGCCTAAAATCCCTCATTGCCGATTATGAGGAACAGGTGCGGAAAGCAGAGAAAACCAACGGCGAATATTTCACGGCCATGATCCGGGAGGAGATGTCACCGGCACAAGTGGCGGGAGAACATCCGGAATTTTTCTCGGATTCTTATGTACTGGTGGGATTGTATTTTGAATGGGAACCCGGTGTGAAAGTGGATGCGGAGCTGATCCGCCAGGTATTAGCCGGATTCGAACGCAATCCCAGATATACCCTGCATTGTGTGGCTTGTCCGGAGGAACTGACAAGAGCGATTTTGTATTACCGGATCACAGAAAATGAAGACCGGCAGCGTATTTCCAGCATGTTGAAGGAACTGCAGAGCTATGTGAAGATGGAATACAATGCAGAGATGGAATGCTGTATCGGCGGCAAATGTGTCACCATGGAAGAATTTGACATGGGTGTCACTTATCTTCGGGAGCATGCGGGACTGCGTTACCTGTATGGAGAAAGCGCTATTGTGGATCTGGAAGAGCGCCGGACAGAGGCAGAGGTGCTCCGGAAACTGGCCGGGGAATACAGCAGACTGGCAGATACGCTGTACGGCGCAGATGCGAAAAATTTCACAGCGGAGAAGGAAAAGCTGTTCGAACGGCTGAACACCGGGGACAGGCAGGAAGCGGAGGAACACATCTATGGGGTGATCCTGGCGATAGCCACCCGTTTTGGAACCGATGGCATTACCTTATCGGAGATCTTCAGCCAGAGATATAATTATAAGGAAAAAGTAGGACGTCTGGAAGATATCCGCAGCATGAAAATGTGGATCACCAATTACATTAACTGGGTAATGGATTATTCTGTGGGTAAGATCGATGCCATGGAGACGAATGTGATCACGAAAGCGAAACGTTACCTGGCGGATCACTATGACGATGCGGAACTGACGCTTGCGAAAGTAGCGGAGCATGTGGGACTGAGTGAAAAATATTTCACCAACCGCTTTACCAAAGAGACCGGGGAGACCTTTTCCAACTATCTTACCCAGCTGCGGATCCAGAAAGCCAGAGAACTGCTCCGGACTACTACGTTTAAAAGCTATGAGATCGGAGAAATGGTGGGTTACCGGAATGCGGAGCACTTTACGAGGATGTTCAAAAAAGAGACCGGATGCACTCCGGCACAGTATCGAAAACAGGGCGAACAATAAAAAACATACAGAGATACAATACAAAACGCAGGGAAAAACCCTGCGTTTTGTTACGTTTCATCAAGAATTCCAACGATAGATCAAAAACAGGCAAATCGTACTTAGTACCATTTATCAAGAAAACGAAAGATATGAAATGGCGCAAATATTGCACGGTTGTTATACTTAGCCTCGTAAACAGCAACAAAACATTTTTCCACAAGGAGGAAGAAAACGTATGAAAAAGAGGGTTATAGCAGCAGTGCTTGCATGCGTTATGGGCGTGGGGTTACTTACCGGATGCGGCAGCACAGCAGAAAGCAGCACTACTAATAATGGTGCAACGACAGAAAGCAAAACAGAAGGAACCGCAACAGCTTCCAATGAGAACTTAAGCGGAACCATTACTTTTACCATCTGGGACAACAACCTGAATGACTTCATTGAATCCAATGATATGGTAGGCAAGTTCCAGGAGAAGTATCCTGACATCGATATTGAAATAGAGAAGATCAAGGATGACTCCGAATACTGGAACGCCATGAAGATGAGAGCATCCGCAAATCAGTTACCCGATGTTATGTTCAATAAGACCTTTACTCTGGCAAGATTTAAGGAGTACCTGCTGGATCTGTCCGATACCGAGGCAGCAAAGAATAATGAACTGGCAGCAGGATATGCCGTAGACGGCAAGATCCTCGGCATCCCCATGACCTGTGGTTATGAGTATGTATATTATTGGAAAGACATGTTCAAAGAGGCGGGAGTAGAAGTACCTACCACTTGGGGTGAGTTCGAAGACGCAGCCAAGACCTTACAGGATTATTATGGAAAAGACAATGCCAACTTCATGGCAATTGCCTGTGGATTCAAGGATGAGTGGCCGGATTACCCTTACATGGAGTTCATGCCCGCACTGGAATCCGGTAACGGACAGAACTGGAACACCATGGCAACTCAGGATGAGCCCTTCTCCGAGGGAACAGACATCTACAAAGCATACAGCAAGGCTTATGAACTGTTCAACTCCGGTGTCATGGGCAAGGATCCTCTGGGTATGGGTTCCGATCAGGCAACCGCACTGTTCTCTTCCAAGCAGGCAGCCATCATCGCACTGGGTGACTGGGGACTCCAGAATATCCAGAACCAGGCAGAAGATACTTCCGAACTGGGAGCATTCTACCTTCCTACCAGAAACACTACCTCCGATCCTTACAATGTGATCGTACAGGGTGACTCCTTCATGGGTGTGACCACACATTCCAAGAACCCCGAAGCTGCCAAGGCTTTCGTAGAGTGGTTCTACTCAGAAGACTGGTATCCTGAGTACCTGGCATACATCTCTTCCTCTTCTTCTATGACGAACTTCCCGAAGGAGAAGGATCCTATCCTTGCAGAAGCAGATACTCTCTGCAAGGATAAGCAGATCATTACCTATGACGGCGGCGGAGATGACTTCACAGCCATCCAGAATGAGACCACCTTCGACTACAAGAAGCTTGGTGCAGAGATGCTGACCGGCAACTTTGATCTGGACAGCAAGATGAGCGAGCTGAACCAGAAGTGGAAAGACGCAAGAACCAAACTGGGCATCCAGTAAAAAGGATTTAAATCTGATAGATCGGGAGCTGCGAAGCGGCTCCCGAAAATCATAAAGAGAGGGATATCCATGAATAAATTAAACAAGAAACGCAGACAGTTTATCTTCATATCCTTGCTGATACCGGTTACTTTGCTGATCGCATTTGTGGTGTTCCCGGCGATTGACCTGTTCCGTATGAGTTTCACGGACTGGGACGGATTTTCAGCAGATTATCATTTTATTAATTTTGAGAACTATATTTCCATGTTCCACAATAAAGACCTCTGGCTGTCCTTACGGAACAATGCCGTATATTTTGTGATCCATTTATTTATGATCCTGGTTGAGCTTGCCTTTGCAGTCTTGCTGACCAGTAAGCTTCGGGCGGCAAAGTTCTACAAGACCATGGTATTTTTACCTTATATTATTAACGGCGTTGCTATTTCCTATGCCTTTTCCTATTTCTTTTCCCCGATCAACGGTGCCTTCAACGGAATCCTGACTGCCCTGCATCTGGAAAGTCTGATCCGCAATTGGTTATCCGATGAGAAAATTGTAAACTTCGTATTGGCATCTGTATCTGTCTGGAGATTCAGCGGATACCATGTGATCCTGTTCATGGCAGCCCTGCAGTCCATCCCTACGGACATTCTGGAGGCAGCAAGGATCGACGGCGCAAGTACCGGACAGATTTTCAAATACATACAGATTCCTGCAATCATGCTGATGGTGGACTTCGTATTGTTCGACAATATCCGCGGAGCATTGCAGGTATTCGACATTCCTTTCGTTATGACGGCAGGTGGTCCCGGCTATGCTTCTTCTACCTTTACCCTGTACACCATCAAGACGGCGTTCACCTTCTCGAACTTCGGACTGGCGGCAACCATGGCAGTGGCGATCATGCTGATGATCGTGATCATCTATGTGATCCAGAACAAGATCATCCACGGTCTGGTTCTGAGAGACAAATAAACAGAAAGGATGCTAAACATATGGCAAAGAGAGTAATTCAACAGGTAATCAAACAGGTAATATGTATCGGCATGGTCATTATCGTGTTGGCACCAATCCTTCTGACATTGTTCGCTTCTTTAAAGTCCAAGGGCGCCATGACACTGTCTTCCCCATTGCTGCCCCCTGCCGGAAGTGACCTGACTTTTGAAAATTATAAAAAAGTATTTACCAATAAATATTTGCTGATCGGCTTTAAAAATACTATAATAATACTGGTGGTTTCCCTGATATTTAATGTAATGCTGGGAACCATTACCGCATTTATCATCGAACGATTTGAATTCCGCGGCAAAAAGTTCGTCGTGGGACTGTTTTTCCTGGGAATGTTGATTCCTTCCTTTGTAACAGAGATTTCCAGATTCCGTATCATCAATGGTTTCCATCTGTACAATACACTGGGAGCACCGATTGTGATCTACATTGCATCCGACCTGATGCAGCTGTACATTTACAGACAGTTTATTTCCGGATTATCGGTATCTCTGGATGAGGCGGCACTGCTGGATGGCTGTTCCTATTTCCAGCTGTTCTACAAGATTATTTTCCCGCTGCTGGCACCGGCTACAGCCACGGTATGTATCGTGAAGGCCATCAACATCATCAACGACATGTACATCCCTTATCTGTATATGCCGAAGAACAAGCTGCGTACCATCACTACATTTCTGATGGACTATGCGAATGCACAGCAGGGATCCTGGCAGACACTGGCAGCAGGTATCATCGTAGTCATGATCCCAACAGTTCTGACTTACATTTTCTTCCAGAAATACATTCTGGCAGGAATCGCAGCCGGTGCTGTCAAGGAATAACAGAAGAAAACAAGAAGAAATTAAGGAGAAATCAGGAGGAGAAAACATGGAAGCAGATATCCGTTGGCTGGACGATCCGAAGGTGTTCCGGGTTGGTCAGCTGCCAGCCCACAGTGATCATCCGATCTATCAGGATACGGAAGAAGCGGCAGAGGGCAGAAGCTCCCTGGTACAGTCTCTGGACGGAAACTGGGAGTTCGCCTATTCGGTGAATGCGAAGAGCCGTCCGGTGGATTTCTACCGGGAAAATGCTGACAGTGCGCAGTTCGATACGATCCGTGTGCCAGGACATATTGAACTGGCAGGTTATGACCAAATTCATTATATCAACACCATGTATCCCTGGGAGGGCAAAATTTACCGCCGCCCGGCTTACACGCTGGGAAAAGGATTGGCAGAAGGTGCTTTCAGCGAGGCAGAGTATAATCCCGTAGGTTCTTACCGGAAGCGTTTTCATCTGGCAGAAGGTCTGCGGGGAAAGAGAGTCATTATCTGTTTTGAAGGTGTGGAGCAGGCCATGTATGTCTGGCTGAATGGCCGTTTCGTGGGATATGCGGAAGACAGTTTTACTCCTTCGGAATTCGATCTGACACCATATATTAAGGAAAAAGATAACCTGCTGGCGGTGGAAGTGCACAAGCGCAGTACGGCGGCATTTCTCGAAGACCAGGATTTCTTCCGCTTTTTCGGAATCTTCCGCAGTGTAAAGCTTTATGCAAAGCCCAGCTGGCATGTGGAAGATCTCTGGGCAAAGCCTAATTATAGCGTACAGGATGCAATGGGCACTTTAGATCTGACGGTAAAAGTATCTGCCGCAGATGCGGGACAGCACCCGGGCAAAATGCAGATCCGTCTGTCGGATCCTGCGGGGAAAGCGTTGCTTACGCGAACCGAGTTTTTACAGCCCCAGGCGGAGCAGGCTCTGCATCTTAAGGAAGAACTGGCAGAGAAAGTAACACCCTGGAGTCATGAGAATCCTTATCTGTATCAGTTGGAGATCACGCTGACAGACAGTGAGGGTGAAGTGACGGAAGTGGTGCCTTATAAGATCGGCTTCCGGGATTTTATTTTGGATTCTACGGATAGAGTGATGAAACTGAACGGCGAGCGGCTGGTGATCTGTGGAGTGAACCGCCATGAGTGGAATGCAGCTTCCGGACGGTGTATTTCCCTGGAAGACATGAAATGGGACATCGAATGCTTCAAACGTAACCATATCAATGCCGTCCGTACCTGTCATTATCCGGATCGCATGGAATGGTACACATTGTGCGATGAAGCCGGTATTTACATGATGGCGGAGACGAATCTGGAGAGTCACGGCTCCTGGCAGAAGATGGGAGCTGTGGAACCTTCCTGGAATGTGCCCGGTTCCCTGCCGGAGTGGAAGGAAGCGGTAGTGGACCGTGCCAGAACCAATTTTGAATGCTTTAAGAACCATCCGTCAATCCTGTTCTGGTCCCTGGGAAATGAATCTTATGCCGAGGATGATATCGCTGCGATGCAGCAGTTCTTCAAGGAAAAAGACGACTTGCGTCTGGTGCACTATGAGGGCGTTTTCCATAACAAGACATATGAGGATGTGATTTCCGATATGGAGAGCCGGATGTATGCATATCCGCAGGAGATTATAGATTATCTGGAAAACGACCCGAAAAAGCCGTATCTGTTGTGCGAATATATGCATGATATGGGCAATTCCCTGGGTGGAATGAAGTCCTATATGGAATTATTGGATCGCTTTGAAATGTATCAGGGCGGATTTATCTGGGATTATATTGACCAGGCGCTTTGGGTGGAAGATGAAGTCACAGGACGGAGAGTCCTGCGCTATGGCGGAGACTTTGATGACAGACCCAGTGATTATGAATTCTCGGGAAATGGAATCTTATTCGCAGACCGTAGTGAAAAACCGGCAATGCAGGAGGTGAGATATTATTATGGCACTCAGAATCGTAATCGGTGATGTGACTATCGGTATACAGGGACAGGATTTTTCCTATATTTTCTCCGTGGGCTCCGGAGGCATGGAGTCTTTATATAAGGATGGCAAAGAGTGGCTGTACAGGTCTCCCAGACCGGCGTTCTGGCGCGCGGTCACGGATAATGACAGAGGGTGTGGATTCGCATTCCGCAGTGCGGTATGGTCCGCGGCGGATCGTTTTGTACGCTGCAGCCGGGTAGAGGCCCGGATGGATGGGCAGGAGATTGCCATCCCGCTGGCACCGGCGAATAATAAATACACCGGAAAAGAGACCTGTGACAGATTCGAGATCGTCTATACGTATAAGACACCGACAGTTCCGGTGACGGAGGTGACAGTGACTTATACGGTGGAAACGGATGGCAGAATCCATGTGCAGGCAGATTATTGTGGAAAACAGGGTCTGCCGGAGCTTCCGGTATTCGGAATGCGGTTCCTGATGCCCACCGCAGCGGAGAGGTATACCTATGAAGGATTGTCCGGAGAGACCTATCCGGACCGTATGGCAGGAGGAATTCCCGGTGTGTATGAAGTACAGGGCCTGCCGGTGACACCCTATATGGTGCCTCAGGACTGTGGGATGCATATGCAGACCAAATGGCTGGAGATCGTTAGGAAGACTTCCCTGGATAATACAGACCGTGGAGAAAGAAGCAGCCGTTTAAAAATAACCGCGGAGGAGGGAAAATACTTCGCATTTTCCTGCCTGCCTTATACGGCACAGGAACTGGAAAATGCCATGCACCACGAAGAACTACCTCCTGCCCGCAGGACGGTGGTATCCATCCTGGGAGCAGTGAGGGGCGTGGGTGGTATCAACAGCTGGGGCGCTGATGTGGAAGATGCTTATCATATCAGCGGAGAACAGGATATCACTTACGGATTCTGGATCGAATGAAATACTTCCCCGATCGGGCCCTGAACTAGGAGATCTGCGTGGCTGTCTCTGGGGGTCGCACTTTTGTTGATGACCACCAGCTTATCACCCTGAAAATAATCAATTAACCCGGCTGCGGGATAGACAGCCAGAGAAGTGCCGCCGATGATCAGGACATCTGCTTCGTGGATGTATCTGACGGCGGCATTTAACGTCTTCTCATCCAGTCCCTCTTCGTACAGAACCACATCCGGCTTGATGATACCACCGCATTTTTCACAGCGGGGAATACCGGTGCTGTTTAAGATCGTGTCGATTCCATAGAACTGATAGCATTTTTCACAGTAATTGCGAAGCACGGAGCCGTGGAGCTCCAGTACGGTCCTGCTTCCGGCAGCCTGATGCAGTCCGTCGATATTCTGGGTGATCACGGCCCGGACTTTCCCGGCAGCTTCCAGTTCTGCCAGTTTTTTATGGGCGGCATTGGGCTGTGCATTGGGGAAGAGCATCTTATTCCGATAAAAACGAAAGAATTCCTCCGTGTGGGAACGATAAAAGGTGTGACTTAAAATCGTCTCCGGCGGGTAATCGTACTGTTGGTGATACAGTCCGTCCACGCTTCGGAAATCCGGGATTCCACTCTCGGTGGAGACACCGGCACCACCGAAAAATACGATATTGCCGTAGGTATCAATGATCTTTTGCAATTCCTGAATCTGTTTGTTCAAATTTTCCATAAGTTATTCCTCCTTTTCCTTATGAGAATTACGAAAATTTTGAAAATATTGTTTCCGTATCGGTTGCAGGCTGGTGGCAGTAGTAATAACCGCCAGATATTTGAACATCTGCAGCAGAATGTAGACGCCACAGGAATAGAAGCTGTTGATGAACTTTTGCATGTCTTCGGAAAACCATGCGGTGAACAGGCCACAGCCGAAACGCAGCAGAACGGCACTGAGCAGAATCCCACAGGTCAGGATCCACAGTTCGAGATCTTTTGTGTCCCCATGGAAAAGTCCATGGATCACGCGGACGGTCAGCACACAAAGGGCAAGCAGTGCCAGCAGGAACATGGGCTGTCCCAACAACTGATAGATAGCGTTGCTCTTATTCAGAAGAGATACCATACCGGAACTGTAGATCTCATTGAAATCATATAAGGTCTCATCCTCAATGGAATCATAATCGGCAGCCTGAAACTGTGACAGTGTGGGGTACACGGTCAGGCAGGAGGCAAAGGATTCCATACGACGGATATCCGACAGCCGGCCGGCACTTTTGGCGGAACTGCTCAAAGCACAATTGGTGTATCCTGCAATTTTCCAGATATTCTGCAAAGTATCACTGAGGATACCGGGAATTTCTTCCGGCAGTACGCCACGGGATTGGGAGGAAAAATAGAGGGCACCGTCCGTCTTTTCGGTCAGCTCGCCACTGGCTACGGCTGCCCGCAGTTCGGAGAGGACGTTGCCATAAAAGGTCTGTGCACTGACGGCATTCGGGGCAATTCCCGAGTCCTGTACCGCATCCCGCAGTACCCAGCTGAAGTGATCGCCGGGAATCTCACCATCCCTTGTGGCCCAGTCTTCGGTATAACTGTCCAATAGTGGCTGAATCTGCTGCAGAGTGGGACTGGCTGCTTCTGCTCTGACAATAGTATCCCGGGAGATCCAGATGTCGGGATTGGTTCTCGTATTGCTGTCCAGATGATACAACAGGGACATCAGCTCTGCAAAATTTCCCTCCGTGCGGTCGTTGTTCAGGAAAACACCGTAGTGGATCCGGTTGACGACGGAGACACCGGTGTTGGCGCCGAACAGGAGAAGGAGTGGCAATAACATGGTCAGGCAGTGAAGCAGAAGTGCCTTTGTGTTTAATTTCTTATGCAGGACCAGAATTACATAACCCACGTTCCATACCGTCATAACGGCGATAAACGGCAGGATCCAGACGGAATCCTCCTGGATCTGCCAGAAAAAGGCAAGAGTCAGTCCGGTCAGGAATGCCCAGGGCAGCTGTTTTTTCAAGGGGAGCTCTTTGCGCAGAGTCAGTCCGATCATGCTGGAAAATACCACCAGGACCATTCCTGGAACGATTGCCATGCGGTACAGCCGCTGCGTGACCAACAGCGTGAGGCTGATGGGGGAAAACAACAGGAGCAGATAGAGAATTGCCTGCCCATAGGGATTCTGCCATCTCACAGACACTGCGCGGACAAACAGCCATGCACCGGCCGCCTGCAACAGCGACAGCAGAACAGAGTAGGGAAGGCACAGCTTTTTCGCCAGTACCAGAAACAGCGGATAGCCGATTCCTTTTGCCAGTGTATAAGAATCGTAGCTGCCAAGCCACACGCCGCTCAGCAGATCGTAAGCATTCTCGAACAGCAGCCGGTCATCATAGCGCTGATTTGCCAGGATCATATAAGGAATCCTCAGTCCGGCGAGGACGCGGAAAACGGTCATCACCAGAAGGAGGAAGGGCAGATATCGGGAAAAATCTTTTTTGGATAATGTGGTATGCATAAGGTTTCCATCCGTTTCTTTTTTCAAAAGTAGTATGTTAATTACATCATAGTGTTAGGTGAGTGACAAGTCAATCAGTGTCCGGTAAAGAAAATTTTCGAAAAAATTAAGAAAACCCTAAAATATGTGGTATTGAGACTGCCGTAGGAGATATGCTACAATAGATCGTAGGAAAGAATGGAGGCAGTATGAAAAGGAACCACTTGATTCCGAGGGAAAAAAGTAAAAAAGTGATCTATCTGGATCCCAGAGGCAGAGGCGTGGGAGAAAAACATTACGGAGCAAGGGCGTTATATGTTCTGGCGGTGCTGTGTCTGCTGTACTGTGTGGGGATCGGTCTTTTTGTTGCCTTCGGCAGCTACTTTTTCCTGGTCTGGGGTGTGATTGGTGCTTTTTGTGCCGCATGGGCATGGGTGCTGACCCACAGAACCGTATATTACTGGATCCCCCGATGGCTGCATATTACATTCCGGAGTCTTGTGATGGCAGGGATGGTATTGCTTCTTATTATAGAAGGGATGATCGTCAGTCAGTTCCATGCCACGGCGCAGGAAGGTGCGGATTATATGATCATACTGGGAGCCCAGTGGAAGACTTCCGGCCCCAGTTATGTGCTACAGAAACGGCTGGATAAAGCCATAGAATATCTGAATGCCAATCCGGAGACCAAAGTCATCGTGTCCGGTGGACAGGGATACAATGAACCCATCAGCGAGGCCGAGGGAATGCAAGGATATCTGGAAACCGCCGGGATCGATCCGGAGCGGATCCTCATGGAGGATGCTTCCACGAATACCACGCAGAATCTGATCTTCAGCGGAGAACTGCTGGACAAATCAGAGGACAGTGTTGTGGTTATTACCAACAATTTTCATATGTTCCGGGCGTTGGCTATTGCGAGAAAACAGGGCTATGCCCATGTAGAGGGACTGTCCGCGGGAACTTATCCCGTTACCGTACCGAATAACCTGCTGAGGGAGGCTTTCGGGGTAGTGAAGGACTTTATGGCGAATCATTTATAATACAGAATCACAGGCCTCTGTCGCGACATGTTTGCGGAGGAGTGGCGATACAGGCAGGAAAAGAAGAGGAAAATGTTATGGATATTAATGTGGGAGATGTATTGAAACTGAAAAAACAGCATCCCTGCGGCAGCAGAGAATGGGAAGTACTCCGTGTGGGAGCAGATTTCCGGCTGAAATGTCTGGGCTGTGGACACCAGATCATGATCGCAAGAAAACTATTAGAAAAAAATGTGAAAGAAATCGTTGAAAAATCTTGAAAAGTGGACAGGAATATGGTATCATGTTCCTTCGTGAGACACTTTATTCCTTGCTCATATATAAAATATGGGCCAGAGACCAAAAGGAGGTAACTAACATGAACAAGTACGAATTAGCCGTTGTTGTTAGCGCTAAGATCGAGGATGATGAGAGAGCAGCCGTTGTTGACAAGTGCAAAGCACTGGTTGAGAGATTCGGCGGCAACATCACAGAAGTGGACGAGTGGGGCAAGAAGAAGCTTGCTTACGAAGTTCAGAAGATGAAAGAAGCTTTCTACTACTTCATCAGATTTGAAGCTGAGAGCACTGTTCCTGCAGAGATCGAGAGCCGTGTTCGTATCATGGACAACGTGATCAGATACTTATGCGTTAGACAGGACGAGGCATAAACAGAAAGCGAGAAGCGAAATATGAATAAAGTAATTCTTATGGGACGTTTAACAAGGGATCCTGAGGTAAGATATTCTCAGGGAGCTACCGCAACAGCGATCGCTCGTTTTTCCATAGCAGTAGATAGAAGATTTAAGCGTGACGGTGAGCCGGATGCTGATTTTATTAACTGTGTAGCGTTTGGCAGAACCGGTGAGTTTATTGAGAGATACGGCCACAAGGGAACAAAGTTCGTTGTGGAAGGACGTATCCAGACCGGAAGCTATACCAATAAGGATGGACAGCGTGTGTATACTACTGATGTAGTGGCTGAGAACGTAGAGTTCGCAGAGAGTAAGAACGCATCTGCCGGCAATAATGACGGTGGATACCAGAACGCTGGCTTTGGTGGCGGTAATAATGCCCCTGCTCCTTCCGGAGCAGGTGATGGCTTTATGAACATCCCTGACGGCATCGATGAAGAATTACCCTTTAACTAAGTTTCAGTGACAAGCGGAGCTGACACCCGCCTCTGCCCTGACAGATTCCGATAGGAGGTAATAATAATGGCTTTTAATAAGACTGAGAAGACCGATTCTCCGATGAGAAAAAAAGGCGGTATGCGCAGAAGAAAGAAAGTTTGCGTATTCTGCGGTAAAGATAACGTAATCGATTACAAGGATACAGCTAAGCTGAAGAAGTATGTATCTGAGAGAGGTAAGATCCTTCCTCGTCGTATTACCGGTACTTGCGCAAAGCATCAGAGAGCACTGACCGTTGCTATCAAGAGAGCACGTCACGTTGCACTTATGCCTTACGTAGCTGAATAATTCAGACTAAGATGAGAGACCAGCCCTTTGTGGCTGGTCTTTTTGTGTATACCATGAGCCGAGTACAGGGTAACAGTTGCGTTTGACGGGGGCCGGATGCTCCATTATAATAAAAAGAGAAAATTATTGGAGAAAAGGTATCGCAAAAGCATGAGTACAGATAAGCATAGATTAATACCAATTACTGATCTGCATACAGCGGAACTGGAGATCTACAATGAACGCAGAGAGGTACAACTTTTTCATTATTATGAGCCAGAGCGGGGGCTGTTCATTGCGGAGAGCCCCAATGTGATTCTGCGGGCACTGGCAGCGGGATATGAGCCGCTGTCACTTCTGATGGAACAGCGGGAAGCGGATTCGGAGAAGGGCAGGGAAATCCTGGGGCGGATTGCAGAGGTGTCTGGGGAAATTCCCGTATATGTGGCATCCAATGCAGTGCTGTCGGAGATTTCCGGTTTTAAACTGGCGAGAGGAATGCTCTGTGCCATGCGCAGAAGAGCATTGCCGAAGATGGAAGACTTGTGCGGAAATGCCAGACGCATTGCTGTTCTGGAAAATGTTGTAAATCCCACAAATGTAGGCGCAATTTTCCGTTCTGCGGCAGCGTTGGGAATCGATGCAGTATTGTTGACGGGAGGCTGCAGTGACCCGTTGTACCGTCGGGCAGCAAGAGTCAGCATGGGAACCGTATTCCAGGTGCCGTGGACGATCCTGGAGACAAAGGACTGGCCGGAGCATACCATGGAACAGCTGCGGAAGATGGGGTATCATACCGTAGCCATGGCTTTAAAAGAAGACAGCTTGCGGCCGGATGATGAGAAACTGCATAATGTCGAAAAGCTTGCCATTATTCTGGGAACGGAAGGGGAAGGACTGGCAGCGGATACCATTGCGGACTGTGACGATACGGTGTGCATTCCCATGGCCCATGGTGTGGATTCTCTGAACGTGGCGGCCGCCAGCGCAGTGGCTTTCTGGGAACTGTGTAAGTAAGAGAACGGCTCTCCGTCCGGAAAAGCTGACAAAAAGCACAAATTTGACAGAGGAATATTGTCTATTCGTCAAAATAATATGGTGGCGGAGCGGGTTATTATTTGTTATAATAGAAGTTGTCGAACGCAAATATTGAGAGGTGTTCTTTCATGAAAAAACGAATCAGACTGAAAGGCAGGATCCGTACATATATCCAGTTTACCCTATATCTGGGCCTGTTACTGCTGGCTATCGATGCGGCGGTATTCATGTTGGATTTCCGTGCAGGACTGCTTACCTTCGGATTTACGATTTTTTATTTTGCAATTACCCTGACGCTGTATTTCTACAACAAGCCGATCATCATGAACGAGCTGATCAGCTTTGCCACGGAATATGGTCAGATCCAGCGAAAACTGTTGCGGGATCTGGAATTGCCATACGCCCTTCTGGACGATTCCGGCAAGGTGATCTGGACCAACATTGCTTTTGAGAATGTGGTGCATCAGCCCAAGGGCTACAGTAAATCCATCACTTCCCTGTTTCCTACCATTACCCGGGACAGGCTTCCGGACGAATCTGGTGTGGACGAGGCACAGTATGAACTGGAATACGAGGGCTGTGAGTATGTGGCCAAATTCCGCAAGATTTCTCTGAAGGAGATGGCGGAACACAGCGATATGATCGATGCGGAAGGCTATAACGGTTACCTGATTGCTGTGTATCTCTTCGATGAGACGGCACTGCATATCGCATTGCAGGAAGTGGATGACCAGAGCCTGACCGTAGGCATGATCTATCTGGACAACTACGAGGAAGCCCTGGAGAGCGTCGAGGAAGTCCGCAGATCCCTGCTGATTGCTTTGATCGACCGTAAGGTAAATAAATACATTGCGGCACTGGATGGTATCAGCAAGAAGCTGGAGAAGGACAAGTATCTGGTAATCATGCGGAAAAAAGCAGTGGCACAGCTGCAGGAGAACCGTTTTGATCTGCTGGAAGAGGTCAAGACGGTGAACATCGGCAACGAGATGGCGGTGACCATCAGTATCGGTATCGGTCTGGATGGACTGACATATGCGCAGAACTACGAGTTTGCCCGTACCGCCATTGATCTGGCGCTGGGACGCGGCGGTGACCAGGCGGTCATCAAGACGCCGGAGAGCATTACCTACTACGGCGGCAAGAGCCAGCAGGTAGAGAAGAATACCCGTGTCAAGGCAAGAGTAAAAGCTCATGCCCTGCGGGAAATCATCACCGGCAAGGATCGTGTCATTGTCATGGGACACCGGATGCCGGATGTGGACAGCTTCGGTTCTGCGGTGGGTATTTACCGGATCGCCCAGACCCTCGGCAGAAAGGCTCACATTGTATTGAATGAGGCTACTACTTCGGTACAGCCTCTGGTAGAACTGTTTAAGAACAACCCGGAATATGACGAGGATATGATCATTACCAGCCAGCAGGCCATTGATATGGCGGGCAGCAATACGGTTCTGGTGGTGGTGGATGTCAATAAACCCTCCATCACGGAGTGCCCGGATCTGCTTCGCTTCTGCAAATCCGTCGTAGTACTGGACCACCACAGACAGGGTACGGAGACCATTGAGAATGCCACATTGTCTTATGTGGAGCCTTATGCATCCTCCGCCTGCGAGATGGTATCCGAGATCTTGCAGTATACCTACGACAATATCAAGATCCGTACGGAAGAGGCAGATTGTATGTATTCCGGTATCATGATCGATACCAATAACTTTATGACCAAGACAGGTGTCCGCACCTTCGAGGCGGCAGCCTTCCTGCGCAGAAACGGTGCGGATGTGACCCGTGTGAGAAAGCTGTTCCGTGAGGATGCAGCAGAATACAAGGCCAAGGCGGATGCTGTCAGTCAGGCAGAGATCTACAAGCAGTTCTTTGCAATCTCTCTGTGTACCGCAGAGGATCTGCCCAGCCCTACCATCATTGGTGCGCAGGCAGCCAACGAACTGCTGAATATCAAGGGCATTAAGGCAAGTTTTGTACTTACCGATTATCAGGGCAAGATCTATGTCAGCGCCAGATCCATTGATGAGGTCAATGTACAGATCATCATGGAGCGTATGGGCGGTGGAGGCCACATGAATACCGCAGCCTGCCAGATGGAAGGCGTGGGACTGGTAGAGGCCATTGGCGTATTGAAGAACACCATCGACGACATGCTGGAATCCGGTGAGATCTAAGGGATTCCGTTTGAAAAGTTTTACCATATAAAACAGAAGATTCAGGAAAGGCAGGTTAATCCTATGAAAATTATTTTACTTCAGGATGAAAAAAAGCTGGGAAAAAAAGGTGACATCATTGAGGCCAGCGAAGGATATGCAAGAAACTATATTTTACCGAAGAAGATCGGTGTGGAGGCAAGCTCCAAGAATCTGAACGATCTGAAGCTCCATAAGGCAAACGAAGAGAAGGTGGCACAGGAGAATCTGGATGCGGCAAAGGCGCTGGCAACAGAGCTGGAGACCAAGCAGGTCGTGGTCAAGATCAAGGCAGGAGAGGGCGGAAGAACCTTCGGTTCTGTATCCTCCAAAGAGATTGCAACTGCCTGCAAGGAACAGCATGGTATCGAGATTGACAAGAAGAAAATCCAGCTGCCGGAGAGTCTGAAGAACTTCGGCTCCTATGAGGTAACAGTGAAGCTTCATCCCCAGGTGGCAGCGAAGCTGACGGTGAAAGTTACGGAGGCGTAGACGACCCCATGCCCGCAATGGATGAAAATGTAATCAAAAGAATAATGCCTCACAGTTTAGAGGCGGAGCAGTCGGTCATCGGCTCTATGTTCATTGACGCGGAAGCCATTGCGGCCGCCACAGAGCAGATCTCCGGAGAGGATTTCTACAACAGGCAGTACGGTGTGGTATTTGACACCATCGTAGAGTTGAACAATGAAGGAAAGCCCATTGACTTTGTCACTTTGCAGGATCGGTTGCGATCCAAGGAGGATGTGCCTCCCGAGGTCAGTGGACTGGATTTCCTGACGAATCTGATTGCAGCAGTACCTACTTCCGCCAATATCAAGTATTATGCTGGAATCGTGGCGGAGAAGGCAACACTCCGGCGTCTGATCCGTACCAATGAAGAGATTGCCAATACCTGTTATAGCGGCAAGGAGAGTCTGGATACGATTCTGGAGAGTACCGAGAGCAAGATCAATGAAGTGGTACAGAAGAAAAACGTCAAGGAATTCGTACCGATTCGTACCGTAGTCATGAACGCCATGGACAAGATCGAGAAGGCTTCCAAACTGCACGGAACCGTCACAGGTATTGCCACCGGATTCATTGATCTGGACTATCGTACCGCCGGAATGCAGCCCTCGGACCTGGTGCTGATCGCAGCCCGTCCTTCCATGGGTAAGACGGCGTTTGTATTGAATATCGCGCAGCATGTAGCATTTAAGCAGAATCTGCCGGTAGCCATATTCAGTTTGGAAATGAGTAAGGAGCAGCTGATCAATCGTATGTTTTCCCTGGAATCCAGCGTGGATGCCCAGAAGCTCCGTACCGGCCAGCTGAATGACCAGGAATGGGAACGACTGATCGAGAGTGCCGGTGTCATCGGCAAGTCCAAGCTGATGATCGACGATACCCCCGGTATCAGCATTGCCGAGCTTCGTTCCAAATGCAGAAGAATGAAGCAGGAAAACGGTCTGTCCATGATCATCATCGACTACTTACAGTTGATGTCGGGAAGTGGCGGAAGAAGCAGCGATTCCAGACAGCAGGAGATTTCCGATATTTCGAGATCCCTGAAAGCAGTCGCCAGAGAGCTGTCCGTACCGGTGCTGGCATTGTCTCAGTTGAGTCGGGCTGTAGAGCAGAGACCGGATCATCGCCCTATGTTGTCTGACCTGCGTGAGTCCGGAGCCATCGAGCAGGACGCCGACGTGGTAATGTTCATCTACCGTGATGATTATTATAATCACGATTCGCCGGATAAAGGTATTTCGGAGATCATCATAGCCAAACAGAGAAACGGTCCCATCGGAACCGTACAGCTGGCATGGCTGCCGGAATACACCAAGTTTGCCAATCTGGAAAACGACAGAAAAAAAGATTTCTAAGTATATTACGAATACAGAACATAAAATACGAAAGAGAACAAGTGAGGGAGATTCCCCGCACCTGTTCTCTTTCGTATTTTTATTATATATGGATATGTGGAAAGGAAGAGAATATGGGAGAGTATTTATTGATTTCGGATGCTGCAAAACAGGTAAAGGTGGAGAGCCATGTACTTCGCTATTGGGAAGAGGAATTACATCTGCCCATCAAAAGAAACGAGCTGGGGCACCGCTATTATACGAAGGAAGATGTGGAACGGTTCAAAGAGATCAAGAGCATGAAAGAAAGGGGATTACAGTTGAAAGCAATTAAAATGATATTAAAGGACGGACGGCTGGACGTACTGCCGGAGGAACGGGAAAAAGAGCCTGTAGAAGCCCGGAAAGAGCCGGCAGAAGTCCGGACACCACACATGGCCATCGAGATCGTTGATAAACCGGTGGATAAAGAGATGCCGGTACAGCCGCAGGAGAGGATATGTACGGTGCCGGAGAAGGAAGGACTGCAGAGTGAAAGCAGGGAAGAGAAGGCTAAAAGGCTCCAGTGGATCCTGCAACAGTTGATCCGTGAGGCAGTACGGGAGAATAACCAGGACCTTTGCCGGGAACTCAAGGAAAGCATGGTCAAGGAGCTGGATTATCAGTTCCGCAGCAGAGAAGAACGGGAAGAGGAGAGAGACCGCAGACTGGAACAGCGCAGCGAGGAGTACTATCAGAAGATGGACGAGCTGTTGCGGAAAAAGACCAGGGGACAACTGCGGAAACAGCAGAAAGAGGAGAGAAGGACGAAAGTGGAAAAAGAGTCCACAGAGATCGCAGACAAAGAAAATACCGGCAGGGAAATTAAGGCAGAAAAAAAGAAAAGGCATTTCATTTTCTGAAATGCCTTCCCCGGGGTACGTTCTGAATCAGGAATTAATCCTCTGCGATAGCACCAACAGGGCACTGACCTGCGCAGGAACCGCAGCTGATGCACTTATCTGCATCGATTTCAAACTTTCCGTCGCCCATGCTGATAGCGCCAACGGGGCACTGTGCCTCACAAGCTCCACATGCTACACAAGCATCACCAATAACAAATGCCATAATCTTTTCCTCCTATTTTGCGTGTATCAAATCTCTTGTTTGATACAAATTTATCAATATAACCACTTGTATTGTAATATAAATGGGCTTTGAATACAAGCCTTATTTAGTATTTTTTATCAATAGTTACAGTTGCTTATTTATATTTATTGAACTCCAGAATCTTCTTCGCGTTCTGGATCCTCTCTTCGGTGGGCGGTTCTACACCCTCAAGCTTGTAAGGAATCCCCAGTTCTTTCCACTTGTACTCACCCAGAGTATGGTAGGGAAGAACTTCTACTTTCATGACGGTATCCAGAGTATCAATAAATTCTCTTGTCTTTTTCAGATATTCGTCATTGTCAGTAATTCCGGGCACCAGTACATGACGGATCCACATGGGAATACCCTGCTCGGAGAGGTATCTTGCGCAGTCTAGAATATTCTTGTTGGTATGGCCGGTTAGCTTCTTGTGTTCTTCATCATCAATATGTTTGATGTCCAACATGACGAGATCAGTATATTTCAGTAATTCATTGAATTTGGAGAAGAAAGGCTCTTCTCTGGTAAAAGGCTGTCCGGAAGTATCAAGATTGGTATTGATGCCTCTCTCGTGGGCCTTGCGGAAAAGATCGATCAGAAAATCGATCTGTAATAAGGCTTCGCCGCCGCTGACGGTGATGCCGCCTTCTTTGCCCCAGTAGCTGCGGAAACGCTCTGCTTTATCCAGAAGCTCGTCTGCTGTCATCAGATTGTCAGTGTCGGGATTCCAGGTATCTACGTTGTGGCAATATTGACAACGCATATTGCAGCCCTTGAGGAAAATAAGATAGCGGATTCCGGGTCCGTCTACTGCGCCGAAGGATTCTAATGAGTGAATTCTGCCTTTGATCATTGTAATAATCTCCATTCTCTGCCGTGCAGGCAGCTGAGGGGTGGTGGTTCTCTGAATAGTTTTACCAAAAAGGAGCCGGACAATACTGCCCGGCCCCATATACATCAATTATCTCAAAACCTGTAAGAATTACAGACTCTTATGGCAGGTTCTTGCGATAACGTCATCCTGCTGCTCCTTGGTCAGGCTGATGAACTTAACAGCATAACCGGATACACGGATGGTGAAATTAGCGTACTCAGGCTTCTCAGGATGAGCCTGTGCATCTAACAGCTTCTCGGTACCGAATACGTTAACGTTGAGGTGATGAGCACCACGATCGAAGTAACCATCCATTACACGTACCAGAGTTTCTTTCTGCTCGTCAAGGTTGTGACCAAGAGCGGAAGGAGCCATGGTCTGGGTATTGGAGATACCATCCAGAGCATACTCATAAGGCAGCTTAGCTACAGAGTTCAGAGAAGCCAGCAGACCACTCTTCTCAGCACCGTAGGAAGGTGATGCACCGGGAGCGAACGGTGTGTAAGCTGCTCTACCATCGGGCAGAGCACCGGTAGCCTTACCATATACAACGTTAGAGGTAATGGTCAGTACGGAAGTGGTAGGCTCAGAATTTCTGTAGGTGTGGTTCTTCTTGATCTTCTCCATGAAGGTCTTCAGCAGCCATACAGCGAATTCATCAGCTCTGGGATCATCGTTACCGTACTTAGGGAAGTCGCCTTCGATCTTGAAGTCTACAGCACAACCCTGGTCATCACGGATAACCTTAACCTTAGCATACTTGATAGCGGACAGGGAGTCAGCTACGTGAGACAGACCTGCAATACCGGTTGCGAAGGTTCTTCTTACATCGGTATCGATCAAAGCCATCTCAGCTGCTTCGTAGTAGTATTTATCATGCATGTAGTGGATCAGGTTCAGGATGTTAACATACAGAGATGCACACCAGTCAAGCATGATGTCGTATTTATGCATAACTTCATCGAAATCAAGGTACTCGGAAGTGATAGGAGCGATTTCAGGACCACACTGCATATGTTTGCCGTCCTTGTCCAGATGCTTCTCATCCTTACCACCGTTGATAGCGTACAGTAAGCACTTAGCCAGGTTAGCACGAGCACCGAAGAACTGGATCTCCTTACCGGTCTGAGTAGCGGATACGCAGCAGCAGATGCTGTAGTCATCACCCCAGATAGGCTTCATAACGTCATCGTTCTCGTACTGGATGGAAGAAGTATTCACAGAAATCTTAGCTGCGTACTTCTTAAAGTTATCAGGCAAAGCGCTGGAGTACAGAACGGTCAGGTTCGGCTCGGGGCTGGGTCCCATGTTCTCCAGAGTATGCAGGAAACGATAGTCGTTCTTGGTAACCATATGACGGCCGTCCATGCCGATACCACCAACTTCCAGAGTAGCCCATACGGGGTCACCGGAGAACAGCTGGTTGTAAGAAGGAATACGAGCGAACTTAACCATACGGAACTTCATGGTCATATGGTCGATCAGCTCCTGAGCTTCTTTCTCGGTCAGGGTGCCTTCCTTTAAGTCTCTTTCAATATAGATATCCAGGAATGTGGAGATACGTCCAACGGACATAGCTGCACCGTTCTGGGTCTTGATTGCTGCAAGGTAACCGAAGTATAACCACTGTACAGCTTCCTTAGCGGTTGTAGCCGGGCCGGAGATATCGTAGCCGTAAACAGCTGCCATCTTCTTCATGCCCTGCAGAGCTTTGATCTGTTCAGCGATCTCTTCTCTCAGACGAATGGTCTCTTCATCCATAACGCCTACGCCGCAGTTCTTCTTATCTTCCTGTTTCTTCTGGATCAGGAAATCGATACCGTACAGAGCAACTCTTCTGTAGTCGCCTACGATACGGCCACGGCCGTAAGTATCCGGCAGACCTGTAACGATATGGGTATGACGAGCAACCTTCATCTCATCTGTATAAGCATCAAATACAGCCTGGTTATGAGTCTTATGATACTCATTGAAGATCTTGTCATATTTCGGGTTTACTTCAAAGCCGTAAGTGCTTGCAGCCTGCTGAGCCATTTTGATACCGCCATAAGGCATGAATGCTCTCTTTAAAGGCTTGTCTGTCTGCAGACCAACGATCTGCTCCAGATCCTTCATAGATTCATCAATATAGCCAGGGCCATAAGCGGTCAGACTGGATACGACCTCTGTTTCGCATTCCAGAACGCCGTTATGCTCACGCTCTTCCTTCTGTAACTCCTGAAGTCTGCCCCAAAGCTTATTAGTTGCTTCGGTAGGTCCCTCCAGGAAGCTCTCATCTCCATCATACGGAGTGTAGTTGGTCTGGATGAAGTTACGTACATTGACGTCTACATCCCAGTGGCCATCTTTTTTAAAACCTCTCCATGCTTCTGCCATGAAAATTTACCTCCTTCTGGTAAAAACAATTAATATTATCAACTGAGAGTACCAGTTGCGCTGGCATCCCAAGCTGTTTCTTTACGATAAAAGTGTACTACCTGACAAGGGTAAGTGTCAACCTTTTTAGGAATTGTTCCGAGTTTTGTACATCAGCTCTGACATGAAAAAGAGGTTGACGTGCGTGGGTGCTTGCACACAAAGCACGAAAATCTCTTTTTCATGGACAAAGCACACCAACATGAAATAAAAGATGAGCTGCGAAGCGGCGCCATTTGCGAAGCAAATGCTTTTATAAATGTGGTTCGCGGCAGAGCTGATCTTCGGGGAAGAACAAATGCGGATGTACAAGAATAATCTTGCCTTATTCCGGGGAAAGTATTATACTAAAAAAGCCTTATACGGCAGAAAGGAGACCGATATGACCGGAGTAACAAAAGACATGACCATTGGTGAGATCTTACGTGCCAATCCTGAAGTAGCTCCCGTACTCCTCGATGCAGGAATGCATTGCCTGGGATGCCCTGCTTCACAGGGAGAGACCCTGGAAGAGGCAGCTATGGTACATGGCATTGATGTAGATGAGCTTATGAAAGTGATCGAGGAGCTGTAATCTTTGTATGTCTGTTTTGGCAACATCGCCTGACCGGGGCACACAGGTGAAACAAAGTATTTATGGAATTTCATAGCTCAGATTTCCGCGCAATCGAAATGTGTCCGCCGATTGCGCGGATTTGAGAAATCTAAAGAATTCAAGGAACTCAGATCATCGGCCTCTGGCCGTCTATTTTTTCGTTTTTTCCCTTAGATAAAATATTCAATCCGACATTATGAAGTATGACTGGCACGGTAGATTCTTTCAGGGGAGGCTAATTCTGTGGTACTTTCAGTTCCCAGCCTGAATAAATCAGAGCAGGATTGCGGATCAGTTCCCGGTTCAGGGAAACGATTTCAGCCACGGAGCAGCCGCATTTTCTGGCGATTGCCCAGAGGGTGTCGCCCTGTCTGACGATGTATATCCCGCTTTTCTTATTCTCAGGCAGGACAGCATCGGGAGTGCCGCCTGTGATAGGCGCTCCGCTTTGGGGAATCTTAAGCTGCCAGCCGGCGTGAATCCGGTTCGGGTTCTTGATCCGGTCACTGTTGGCTGCCACGATCTCGGTTATGGAGCAGTTGTATTTTCTGGCGATTGCCCAGAGAGTGTCACCTGCCTGTACGGTATAGGTCATATAGGAGGTGGTGTTTTTCATGACAGGAGAGGGATTCTCACGGTCAGCCTTTTCCTCGGAGCCGCTGTCAGTACTTTCCTGTTCGGTGTCAGCATTCACATCATAGTAGAGCTTCAAAGTCACGATATCCTCCGGACCGCTGATCTTCTTTAACGTTCCGCTGGCGGTGGAGATTGCCGGATTGTAGGTAAAGCCTTCATAGGTTTTCGGCGTTGCTGTGACGGTATCACCTGTCTTCCCTGCGGAATGTTCTGTTTCCGCCAGCGTGTAGCCGCTGCCGTCCGTCTTGTAGTGCTCCACGATATAATTGATCGTGTTTCCGGAGATGATGGGAGTCGTGTTTCGCGTCCACTTTGCATATAGCGTTTTATTTCCCGTATCGGTAGCTGTGATCTCTCTAACGGGCAAACCGGAAAAGCTGCTGTCTGCGTACCAGCCGTCAAAGCGGTATCCCTCGCGGGTAATATCATTGGTGGTAGGAAGAACTGCCCCGGTGCCGTAAGTGTAGCCGGTTACTTCTTTTCCGCTGGCAATCGTACCGCCGTCTGTCTGCAGCGTTACGGAATAGGTGGAGAGTTCCCATTTTGCCTTGAGGGTCATAGTGCATTTGACTGTATCCGTGTCAAAGTTCCATTTTGTTTCCGTACCGTTGTTATCATAATACCAGCCTTCAATACTATGCCCCTCATTGGTGGGAACGGGATCCGGTGCGGTGAGTGCCGCTCCGTCCTTACTCCAATTCACTTTCTGTGTGCTGGGCTGATCCCCATTGTTTGGGTCAAAAGTGATCACGAGCATACCGTTCAGGGTGGCACCGCTGAAATCACCGTCTAAAACCGTACCATCATTGTTCGTAATCGCGCCGGTGAATGTGCCGCCGTTAATGGTACCACTGCTCTCATTTATGACCTCATTCTTGAATGTGCCCTTCCGGATGGTGCCGGTGTTGGTCACTTTGCCATGGAACTCAGTGCTGCCGGCGGCACCCTCACTGCCGGTGATCGTGCCGGTGCCGTACCTGTTGGTATCGTTCGTCATTGTGCCGGACATTTCGCCGCCGTCAGCATTCAGGATGCCAACGTTTGTTACATTTGTGTAGATTTTTGCATTGTCGCGCATAGTAAGAGTAACTCTCTGAGTGGAAGTATTGTATACATGGCTTGGGTCTTTTTTATTATCCGGATCACCGATCGTGCCCCTTGTCATGGTGAACTGATTATCATTCCACACCCCGCCGCTTGAAGCATACTGGGTGGTGGTGCTGATGCTGGCTTTAATCGTACCGCCTGACATAATAAAGGATCCAGAGTTGTAAACACCGCCGCCGTATAATCCTGTGCATGTACGGATTGTTCCGCCGTTCATGATAAAGCAGCCGATGATATTTGAATTCCACAGGGCGCTGATGTCCACACCGCCACCCCCGGATTGTGCGTTGCAGTTGCGGATCTCAGAGCCGGAACCCATGGTGAATGTGCACCCCGGGGAGACAGACACACCGCCGCCGTTTTTTGCCGCGCAGCCGATAATACTTCCGCCCGTCATGGTGAATGTGCTGCTCTTGCCGATGGAAGAGTCATAGGCAAGGTGTACACCGCCGCCGAGACCACCTGCCGAGCATCCGACGATGCTGCCACCGGTCATGGTCAGTTTACCGCCGACATTAACAAGCACACCGCCGCCATCACTGTGGGTAAGATCACCGCCACCGCCCGTAATAACCCCACCAGAGACGATTTCCGTGCCGGTGTCTTTGTCCAGTTTCCATAGGCCACATCCCCACATATCTGTATAGTTCGGGTTAAATTTATGTACTTTGTTGGGAGTGCTGTCCGCAATTGTCAGATCGCCGCCCGACTCTACCTTGATTACGCTGAAGCCGCCGGTCATTTTCAGTACATTACCGTTTAAATCCAGTGTCACAGTACGGCTAACCGTCAGCGTGGTGCCGATGGTAATGTCTGCCGTCAGTTTGACTGTGTCATTCGCATTGTTTTCCAGTGCGGCCGTCAGTTCCTCCGCTGTCGCCACTTCCTTCACACCGTTTGTGACCGGCAGTGCTGCGTACAGTCCGTTCAGAACCGCTGCAGCTTCATTTCCCGATGCGCTTTCCGGGGAACCTGGACCCTCTGTGGATGTAGGGGGATTCGTCAGCTGTCCGGTTTCTGCTGCCGATACCGGCGTGGAGACCAGAGAAAATACCATGGAACTGCAAAGCAGCGCCGCATAGAACCGAATTTTTTGCTTTTTCATGAATTTTTTTCCTCCCATTGTTGTGATGCGTTTCCTTTTCCCGTGCCTTGTCCGCGGTGTTCTCTTTCCCGGAGTCTGATACACAGCACAGTGATCATGACTGCTGTGGAGAAAGAAATTACCCCAACCAGCACATAACCGCCGGCGTCTTCATGCAGCAGGATAGAACCGTACATTCCCCGGGCGGTGATCTGCGTCTGGCCGGCTGCTGTGTGCACCGTTCCCACAAGGAACGCAGACAATGCCATGCACAGGGCAGACAGCCGGCAGATCCCGCGGCGCTTCTTCCGGCGATATTTTTCGTGCACCCGTTTTTTCACCAGTTCGACCCGCTTTTCTGTATCATACATATTGCTGAAAACCTCCCTTCGGAAAGTAAAGTCATAAAATACATATGCCCTTCATCTAATTAGGTACAAAAAAGCGAAAAAACTCTCACCTGAAAATCAAATTTTTTGAAAAAGGTTGAAAAAAACAGGAGCTGCCGACAGCAGCTCCGCAAAAGACAGGATTCAGTTGTGACTCTGGGGCAGGCGGACAATCAGTTTTCCCACCGCCAGGATCAGCACAGGCAAAATGTATGCGATATACTGTATCGCACCGCCATAGGCGATCAGAAGATTATAAATTGCATGAAAAGTGATGGCTGCCCCGAGCAGACCGCAGGTTCCGGCGATCTTCAGCCAGGTGCGCTGCCATACATACGCCAGCCCACCGCCGACGATGGCACCACAGATCACGTGCATGGCACCCGTTCCAATGCCCCGGAAAAAGATAAAGGAAAAATGTCCGGCTCCGTTTTGAATCAGATAGCAGACATTCTCAAAGGTGGCAAAGGAAAGTGCAACGATGATGGCAGCATTTTTTATCGGCATCGGTTCAGGCTCAAATACAAGAAGATAAAAGAGCAACGGCAGGAGTTTCATTACTTCTTCTACCACAGGTGCGATCTCTGCGGTGGCGGTAATCGTATCTGCTGCGTAAAGAGCGGCAAAGAAGGTATTGATGTAAGCGGAGAGCAGGCATGCCCCCATTCCTGCAAGACAGCACAGAAAGAATTTAGCCTGCCGCCTACCCATGCACAGGGCAGCGATCAACAGGGGTGAGGCCATACAGATAAATACATTTTCAATATAGGTCATGTCCGCACCGCCTTTCCTGTGGCAGGCAGCAGCCCGAAAAGGCAGAACGTCAGCAGAAGATCACACCAACAATAGGGACTGAAGATAGAGTCGTCCGGCCAGAAGCAGCCGGAGGTCCACAGAGCGTATTCTGTCGCAACATAGCAGAGGATTCCGATGTGAAAATACCGCAGGTTCCGTCCTTTTCCCGTCTGTGTCTCTGCGTAGACAAGACCGTGGATGGAACGATAGGAGACAAGGATCATCATGCCGCACCAGAGCAGGTTGGAGAGAATGTCACCAAAGGTACAGTAAAATGCGCACAACGGAACTCCGATCAGTGGAGCCAACAGGGATTTCCGACAGGAAAAGCTTCTTTCCTCCGGGGAGGAGAGAGTATATTGTAGGAGACAGAGAAAAATAACGCTGGAGACCCAGCCGAATTCCGATACATAAAAGATCCGTGGTGTTTCGGAAAACAATAACAGATACAATGTCCAGTACAGGGAGCCCAGTGCGAAACAGCCATAAAAGCAAATCAGCAGAAAATATGACAGTGTCCGATGTCTCAGATAACGAATGCCGCTCAGACAGAAGCCCAGCATGGTAACGAAAAATTGCAAAAGATTAATGATCAATTCCATTGGCGCGGTCCCCCCTCTGCTCTGCCTGCTCTTCTTTGTCCAGCAGATGGACACGAAAACACAGGATCGTCACGCATACGCCGAGAAGAAATGAAAGCAACCCTATTATGATATATTCGGGTGCAGCACCTCCGCCGAGGATCGTTGCCGCCGTTTCATATCCGGAGGAGATCCCCGGCACCATTTGCCCAGAAATCCCGGACATGACAAAGGAAGCCCCGAAGATCACAGCAAGGCATGCCGCTATGCAGGTAATAGCAACGATCCGCCGCTGTTTCCGTCTTTTTTGTCGTTCTTTTTCCGCAATCCTTCGTCGGACTTCTGCGATCCGTTCCTCATGACTCCGCATTTGTTATTCCCTCCCGTTCCAATAATCCCCGCAGACGCTCTTTTCCCCGGTACATTATATTAGTGATCTGCTTCACGCTTTTTCCCATAACTTCAGCGACCTGCCGGTAACTCATACCCTCAAAATAGGTCAGATAAAGAGCTTCTCTGTAATCCGGATGCAGTTCACCCATGCATAAATGCAGGATCTGATTCCGTTCTTTTGTCCGGATCACCTCATCCACCAGTTTCCCACCTTCCGGCTCTTTGGTCAGATCATCAAGACAGAAGTGATGTCGCCGGATGCTTTTATGGCGCAAAGCCATATGCCGTGCCGCTTTATACAGGTAAGCCCTGAATCCGCCATCCCGGATAGGGGGCCTTTTGGAGAACAGGTAGGAAAATACTTCTATCATCAGGTCCTCCGCCTCATGAATGTCATGCAGATAGCCGTTGATGTATAAGGTCAGTGGGTTGCCGTATTTTTTCATCAATTCTACCAACCCTGTTTCATCGCCGCTCAAATATTGTCGGTATAATTCTTCATCGGAAATCATATCGTGTACATCCTTTCCACTGTAGCCGGCGGTTCGTCCCTTTGTAATCCCAAATGTGTATGGAATTGCGTAAGCTGCATGCCTACGGATTACTTTGTTTATTAAACATCATTATATGCGAATAAGGTTATATTTTCAAGTTATGCATTTTCCGGCTCCTTTCCCGTAGCCCCGCCGCTAGGGAAAAGAATAAAACAGCTATAAAATAAGAGAGTCCCCACAAAGTGGGAACTCTCCTGAATATTATGATCTGTCGTCACATTGAAGTATTTGCAAGACGCTGTAAAGCATATTTGGCGATCAGTGTGGAACAATGTTCCTCAAGAAAAGTAAGGCTTGCCGGTGTGGAACGCTTGGGAATACCGTATTCAGAGATGACATTGCAGACACGGTCGAAGACCTCGCGATCTTCTTCGCCCTGCGTCAGGATCAGATAATACCCGTCGGTGCCCTCCTCGTGATACAGAGTGCTGAACCCATGATAATGACCGGCAGCCACGACGGCAGCGTTGATTACCTGATTCAGAGTATCCATACGGAACAGGCGGGATCTGACAGCATCGTTTTCCTCGGGAGCGGGAGCGGCGGGAGTCTCGGCTGCAGCCTCCTCATTTTGGATACGGCGGAACAGATCCAGAACCTCGTCTGCCGTGCTCTCATCACTGTCATCATCACTGTCTTCCGTAACGGAAGGTGCAAAGCGGGAAAAACGGGTGTCCAGTTCTTCCGGATCTTCCACTTTGGTAATGATCAGTACGATACAATCCGCATTCAGAGGGATGGCTTCAATCATCAGGGGAATATCCTCTGCTTCGAAACCAAATTCAAAATTGGCCTGCTGCATCATATCACGGAACAGAGATTTAGCTTTTTCTGTGCCGTAGGCAAGTTCACTTATTTTTAATTCGCGGCTGGCGAGATCCTCACGGGTCAGGGTGCAGCGAATCTGATTTTCATTTACTTTTTCTATTTTCATGCGACAACACTTCCTTTCTGCTTTCGCATTGGTATGGTATATAGCTTATACTTTCCCTATATTTTAGTCAATAGAAGCTATTCACAGTTTAAAAAAATTTAATAAAACATCTTGTCAAATAGCAGGCTGCAGTGTATAATCCGACCTATAGATGCCTCTGATACTCCGGTACGGAGAGGAGGTCGACAGTTTTCCATTTTTTCTTGTTGATTTACCAGGGAACGATTCGTTCCAGTTCATCCCCTTTTTTATTTTATGATGCAGATGGCTGTTAATGTATTTGGGAAGGATAGGTTATGCTGATCTGTAAAATATAGTATGGAGATGTCTTACAGGCATATACGTGTCTGGTCATAATATTTCAACAGATATTTTTCACGAACATAATTCCAACATTTTCACACAAATTACTACAAGTACTGTCAGAGGCATTTATAAGTAACTATTCAGAGCCACGCAAATCGTGTCAATATGTACGTCGAATGCTTGCATTCGTAAGAACATTTGACATGATTTATATTGCGAATAGTGTTCTGAATAGTTACGCTTATATGTACTAGCGGAAAAAGCAGCGTTATTTTAAAGTGTTTCACGAATCCTTTTGGTAAAATATGCTGCGGACGGGAGGTGTCTGTGGAGGACCGGGAAACTGTGACTCCCGGGAAGAAGTTTCCCAGGAGAAAGGTGGAAAAATATTTTCAAAAGCTTCAGAAAAACGGCACAGAATTGTATGTCGACGGAGAAAAGGTCTCACCGTCGCAGGCGGCAGCGTATGCCGTCAGAGAAGAAAGCCCGTATATGGCAGACTATATATTGGGAGAACAGGGCAAAATCAGCCAGGTCCGGCTGGATAAGGTGGATCTGCGTTAAAGGGTGTCAGCTCTTGCCCGGGTAATACTTTGAAACAGAGAATGCGCTGCGGGGATGCAAAACGGGATTGCCTCTCTGGCTGTATCCCGCAGTGCAGGATCTGTCTCTATTGTTCCTTGTATTATATAGAGGAATTGTGATAGAATAAAACTGTTCTGCCGATAGAAGACGGAACGGAAGAAAAGGCAAGAATGGTGCAGGCGGCAGCCTGCGGATGGGAGCACATATGAAGAAAAGAATACTACCGGTGATCATAGCAATCCTGCTGATCCTTGTGATCGCGGGCGGAGCACTGGGAAAGGTGCTGTTGGATAAATATTCCTACAGCAAAGAAGAGGCAGACTGGAACGAATTTTATCAGGTGTCAGAGAGTGACAGAAGTGCCATTATTTTACAGGACGAAATGGTAGAAGAACAGGCACTGATCAGAGATGACGTATGCTATTTTGATCTGGCAACTGTCCATAAATATATGAACGAAGTGTTTTATGCGGATATGACGGAAAAACTGTTGTTGTACGCCAATCCGACAGAAGTGATCCGTACGACTTTCGGCGAGACTTCCTATACGACAACAGAAGGCACACAGGATGCCGGATATGTGATCAGTTTCGTGGAAGGGGATACCGTATATGTGGCGGCGGATTATGTGAAGCTGTTCACAAATTATTCCTATGATTGTTATGACAGACATGTGCAGGTCTACACCGAATGGGGGACCAGACAGGTGGCACAGCTGAAAAAGGATACGGCGGTGCGTCTGCGGGGCGGTGTGAAGAGCCCGATCCTCACGCAGGCAGCGAAGGGAGATACCCTGGAGATTCTGGAGCAGATGGAGACCTGGAGCAAGGTGAAGACAGCGGATTCCGTGATCGGATATGTGGAGAACAAGCGTCTGGGAGATATTACGGAAGAGACCGAGACTCCGGTGACGGATTATCAGGAGCCGGAATATACTGCCCTGACTTCTGACAGCAAGATCTGCCTGGGCTGGCATTCTATCGGCGGTGCAGGCGGTAATGACACTCTGTACTCCATGGTGTCCGGTACGAAGGGTATGAATGTCATTGCACCGACCTGGTTCAGTCTGACGGATGAGAACGGAAGTATCCGGAACTTCGGAACAGCGAATTATGTAACCACGGCCCACAATATGGGCTTACAGGTATGGGGCGTGGTGGATAATTTTAATTACGCCAATGAGACCGGAACGGCCATCAGTACTCTGAATATGCTGTCCTCCACCACCAGCCGGCAGAACTTTGTGCGGAACGTGACAGATGCAGCAGTCAGCCTGGGACTGGACGGCATCAATGTGGACTTCGAGCAGCTGAGCAGTGACTGCGGACCGCATTATGTGGAATTTATACGAGAACTTTCCATTCAGTGCCGCAACAGGGGACTGGTATTGTCCATTGCCAACTATGTACCGTTTAATTTCAATGATTATTACCGTCTGGATATCCAGGGACAGGTTGCAGACTATGTCATTATCATGGGATATGACGAACACTGGCACGGAAGCAAGGATCCCGGAAGCGTGGCAAGCATCAGCTATGTATCCGGCGGTCTGGACAGAACATTGCAGGAGGTGCCTGCAAACAAGGTAGTCAATGCCCTTCCGTTCTACACGATCCTGTGGAAGACCGAAGGCACGGATGTGACGGATGAATATATTACCATGAACAACGAGGCAGACTTCATGAACAGAGCCGGTGTGACGGCAGAGTGGGATGAGGAGACCTGTCAGAATTATGCAGAATGGACCTCCGGAAATGCCACCTATCAGATCTGGCTGGAAGATGCGGAATCCATCGCAGTGAAGCTGAACATGATGGCTACCAAGAATATTGGTGGTGTGGCGGTATGGAGACTAGGTTACGGAACACAGGCAGCCTGGGAACTGATCAATGCCTATCTGCAGTAGGAACAGAATAAAATAGTAAAAGCCCGGTCCCGCAAGGGACTGGGCTTTATTGCTGCCGAAAACTTTATTTCGCTTCCTGTACGTTCTTTCTGCGGATGGTATAGCCTCCGGCCATGCATACAACTGCGGCACCCAGAAGCCAGAACATTGCAGAATTTTCACCGGTCTTTGGAACGTTGTCATATTCGGAAGAAGTACTGTTCTGTGTGGCCTGTGCAGGAGCTGTGGTCTGTGTGGGCTGCTCGGTAGCTGCAGGAGCTGCTTCTGCGGCAGCAGCGGGAGCGGGAGCGGTGGTGCTGTAATACTTTGCTTCGGTCTTCAGGGATCCGTCTTCAATGGCCAGCTTACCTGCGGCGAAACTGTAGGCCTCATAGAAAACGCTCTGGTCACGGTTGTCTTTGGCAATCAGATGATTGACGGTACCGACACCGTTGATGGTGGCATGCAGATTATTGGATTTATCATCTGTCAGGCCGATCATTTCCAGAGTGTCTACATTGCTGTTGAAATTTGCCTTGGCATCGCCATATACATAGGCATGAGATACATCACCGTTGACAGCACCGGAGGTACCGCTCAGGAAATAGACACTGTCATAGCCGTTGGCATAGACTACGGGAACACCAACAGTATTCTTGAAAGTCAGGTTGCCCAGACGGACAGAAACCTTGAGGGCCAGGGCATTGTTCTCCACATCGTTGTCGATGACAATATAGTCACCGTCTTTGATATTCTGCTGCAGATAATACAACTCGCGGTCCTGAACTTCTGCGGACCAGCTGGATGCTTCCTTGTATCTCCACTCGGAACTGCTGTCGGAATAGTTCAGAACATAGGTGGTGGGCTCCGCAGCCTTTACAGTGATCTTTCCCAGACCGGGAATAGCAAAGCATACGGCAGCCAGCGTGAACAGTGTGACAAATTTTTTAAGTCTCTTCATAAGAAAACCTCCTGATTGTCTGTGAGTTATTCCTGTATGGGAAGGTAGTGATCACCGGGTTCCACTTCTTTGGCAACGACTACGAACCGGCCCTGCTCTACATGGTATACGCAGGTGGACAGTGTCAGAAAATGATCTCCGAACTCTGCGGTGACACCGGTGTCATACTGGGATAACTGCTTGATATTGTTATAAAAGTCATCAAATTCTTCCTGCGTATCCGCCTGGAAAAATTTGTAGAACTTAAATACCTGATCTGTTTTCCGGTAGACCTGGGAGCGAAAGACGGCAATGATCTCGTAATTGCGCTGACACTCTTCGGTATAGAGGATAATGTTTTTGTGTTCCTTATAGAAATCCTGATTCTCGTAATCGGTCAGATTGCCGAACATGGCACCGGATTTCATATTGTGACCGTGAATGATAAGATTCGTGGTCAGAGGATCTACACAGCTCTCATCGTCAAGGAGCAGACAGCCGTTTTTATTTTCGCTGCCGTCAAAAGCACGGTAGAGATAATAGGTCTCATCTTCCGGAGTCCACATTACCGGATAATCGATATTGGTGCCCGGAATCTGTAGCCAGGCCGCCATATCCTTGTTGGCAAGAAAACTGTCGGCATAAGGGTTGGCCACTCGTTCGAACTCCTCGGTGGAAGCCGGGGTCTCTTCTGTGGACGGTTCCGGGGAGGCGGTAACGGTCGGCTCACCTTCGACTGTGGAAGGTGCCTGCGTGGTCTCCGCGGACTGCGTCGGGCGCAATTCATCCAGCGCTTCCTCCATACGCCGGTCTTCGATCCGCCCTTTTACCAACAGGATCACTGCAGCAAGAACACAAATTCCCGCCAGAACAAATAAAATGATAGAAAGAGTTTTTTTGCTTATTTTCATAATGGTATTATACGCTGAAGTAGTAAGGGGATGCAATAGTTTAAAACAAAAGGATTTCTTAATTTTCGGAAGATATTTCCAGAGAAAAAGGCATATAAAATCATATAGAATAAAAGAGACACCGGAGAACAGGGATGGAACAGAAAGTGTTAAGGGCGGTGATGGTATGCCTGTTGCTTATGTCTATGGCGATACTTGGCAGGGAAACGGCGACATATGTGGAAACGGTAAATGTCGTGAATGCCTTGCAGGGGAATAATGCGGACACGGACGGAATACCGACGGTAGTGATCGATGCCGGCCATGGCGGGGATGACCCGGGGAAGATTGGTATCAACGGAGCACCGGAGAAGGATATCAATCTCCGGATCACAGAGAAACTGAGACAGTATCTGGAGGCAGACGGAATCCGGGTGGTGCTGACCAGAGAGACGGAGGATGGATTGTATGATGCATCTGCTCCCAATAAGAAAGTGCAGGATATGAAACGCCGGATCGAAAAGATTGAGCAGACGGATCCGGTTCTCACGGTGAGCATCCATCAGAACAGCTATCCGGAAGAGTATGTGCACGGAGCGCAGGTCTTCTATTATAATGGCAGCAGCGGAGGGGAACAACTGGCAGGGCTGATCCAGACACAGCTGGTCCAGGATCTGGATCCGGAGAACCACCGGCAGATCAAGCCCAACGACAGCTATTATCTTTTGAAAAAAACCAAAGGAACCATCGTCATTGTGGAATGCGGCTTCCTGTCCAATGCGGCAGAGGCGGGAAAACTGTGTGACGAGGCCTATCAGGACAGAGTGGCATGGTCGATCCACAAAGGAATTTTACAGTACATTAACGGGATACAGAGGGATTGAAACGGGAAATACAAAATAAAGGCACGAGTTGTATACACAGTGTTATTATGATAATATAGGATTTGTATGTTATGACAGAATTTTATAAAGTTACGGGAGAGAAAATGAGTCGATATCAAAAAATAAGAAATGTTCTGTTGACCGTGATCGTGACACTGGCATTGCAATGTACATTTGAAGTCTGCCTGGGAGGATACGTGGATTCGAATCTTGTCAATGGGCTGAATAAACTGTGCGGAGCATTTACGGTGCTGGATTATACAGACCTGTTAACGGCTGCGGCAGTATTTGTAATGCTTAAGGAAGTGAAGAAAAGAGAGGCGAAGACAGATGTGGCAACGTTGGTGCTTTCTGTTATTCTGTCATTCCTTCTTATAGTATGTATCAGCTTTAAGAAATATGATTCTGCCATTTTCCTGTGGGGCAATTCTTTTCAGATACTATTATCCACGTTCTGTGTTTTGGGGTTTGCAGTGTTATTGTATCTGGTATTGCGCCTGGTATATTTTGGGCTGGAGCATGTGGAATTACCCGCAGAGCAGGGCAAAAAGCACCTACAGATGGTGGGCTTTTTTGTAATAGCCTTCAGCTGGCTGTTCTGGATCCTGCTAAATTATCCGGGAACTACCAGTGGGGACGGTCTGGTGCAACTGAAACAGTTTCTGGGTGAACAGGACTGGGGAGCGGCACATCCGCCATTTTCCTCCGCAATTATGGGAATCTGTTTTGTGCTGGGAAGAACCATTGCAGATGCCAATTTCGGCTTTTTCCTGTATTGCCTGCTGCAGACACTGGTAGGGGCCTATGCTTTTTCCCTCAGCATGAAAAAACTGCAGGAGCTGGGAATTTCATGGAAATGGTGTGCCGTGGGAATCCTGATTTTCGCCCTGACACCTTTTTGGGGAACCTATGCCCAATGGTTTGAGAAAGATCTGCTGTATGCGGAAATGACGGTGTTACAGGCAGTATATCTGATGTCGGTACTGAAAAAGAAGGAATGTGGCGGGAAAGATGCGGCGGGACTGATTGTATTCAGTGTATTATCCTGCCTGCTTAGAAATAACGGGATCTATGCGATTGTTCCGGCACTGCTTTTGCTGGCAATTTATCTGAAAGGCAAAGAACGCAGGAAGGCATTCCTGGTATTGCTGGCAACTGTGGTGATCTATGAACTGATCACGGTGGTGGGATACAGAGCGTTGATCGATGTGGGAAAACCGGCAGCTTCCGAGGGGCTGAGCGTACCGTTCCAGCAGACGGCGAGATATGTCTGCGAATACGAAGATGAGGTTACGGAATATGAGAGACAGGTGATCAATGATACCCTGAACTTTGATGCTATGAAAAATTATGAACCCCGGATTTCGGATCCCATCAAAATATTATATCGAGGCGGAGACCTGGGGCCCTACATGAAAATATGGGTGCAGATGTTTTTCAAACATCCGGGATGCTATGTGGCGGCATTTGTCAACAAGGGCTATGGCTATCTGGCACCGGTGGAACAGAACATAGAGGCCTGGATCCAGCTGGAGTATCCGGAATATGCGCAGGAACAGGGAATTCATCATACATTCCCCATTCAGACATCGGAGTTTCTGCTGCAGATCTGGTTCCTCAGTATGCGGCTGCCGCTGATCAAGTATCTGTGTACTCCGGGATTGTATACCTGGATTCTGGTAGTGCTGGCATTTTTCCTGTGGAAAAAGAAAAGATACAGTGCGTTGATACTGTTGGTTCCCAGCTTTATAAACGTGTTGGTGTGCCTGGCATCCCCCATGTCCAATGCAATCCGCTATGAACTGCCGACCGTGGCGGTGATTCCGCTGCTGGTCGGATGGACCGTTTATTCTATACACACAACATCCCGGCAGACCGGAGAGGAATAATCTTTCCATTTGACTGGGGATATGATATACTATATCCAAATGCAATTTAGAACACAGAAGGTAAAAACATGGAGACTGAGATCATAAAGATTCGTCCCGGAGATGGCCCCGTCAGCGAAGAAGATGAGGAGAAACTCCGGGCGGCGGGAGCAATCCTGCAGCAGGGAGGACTGGTGGCTTTCCCTACCGAGACCGTGTACGGGCTGGGGGGAGATGCACTGAATCCTTCGTCTTCCCAGAAAATATATGCGGCAAAGGGCAGACCGTCCGACAACCCACTGATCGTTCATATTTATCGGTTTGAGGACATTTACAAGATTACAAAGGAGGTACCGGAAGAGGCACGGAAGATCGCGGATGCTTTCTGGCCGGGTCCCCTGACCATGATCCTGCCGAAATCAGACGCGGTGCCTTATGAGACCACAGGTGGTCTGGATACGGTAGCGATCCGTATGCCCTCGCATCCGGCGGCGCAGAAGCTGATCAAATACAGCGGGGGATATATTGCGGCGCCCAGTGCCAATACTTCCGGCAAGCCCAGTCCCACAGTGGCAAAATATGTCGAAGAAGATATGATGGGGCGGATCGATGCCATCATTGATGGCGGTGAGGTGGGGATTGGCCTGGAATCCACCATTATTGACCTGACGGTGACACCGCCACAGATCCTGCGGCCCGGATACATTACCCAGGAGAAACTGAGCACAGTGCTGGGAACAGTGGATACGGACACCACGATCCTGCGGGCAGACAGCGGACAGGCACCCAAGGCCCCCGGAATGAAGTACAGACATTATGCACCCAGGGGAGAACTCACCATCGTAGAGGGAACCCCGGAGCAGGTAAGGGAGTATATTAACCGGGCTGCGGCAGCAGACCATACCGCAGGAGAGAAGACCGGAATCATCGGAACCGAAGAAATGCTGTCCGGTTATATAGCAGATGTGGTGAAAAGTGTCGGCAGCCGTAAGGATGAGGGCAGTATCGCCAGACATCTGTACACCATTCTGAGAGAATTCGATGATGAAGGTGTGACAAAGATCTATTCCGAGGGATTTTCCACGGAAGGCTTCGGACAGGCCATTATGAACCGGCTGTTGAAAGCAGCGGGCCATAAAGTAGTAAAACTTTAAACAGAAAATACGAGGAGAAGGAAAATGATAGCAATTGCAAGTGATCATGGCGGATATGATCTGAAAGAAAGAGTAAAGAAATATTTAGAGGAGAAGAACATTCCATATCAGGATATGGGATGTGACAGCAAGGCAAGCTGCGATTACCCTGTGTTCGGACATGCAGCGGCAAGGGCTGTGGCAGACGGTACCTGCGAGAAGGGCATCGTGATCTGCACCACCGGTATCGGTATCAGCATTTCTGCCAATAAGGTAAAGGGGATCCGCTGCGCACTCTGCTCCGATCCTCTGTCGGCGAAGATGACCAGACTGCACAACGATGCCAACATGCTGGCAATGGGTGCAGGCATTGTCGGTGAGAACCTGGCGCTGGAGATCGTGGAGACTTTCCTGAATACACCTTTTTCCGGAGAAGAGAGACACAGCCGCAGAATCAGCCTGATCGAAGAGGTTTAATGCATTACACAGACACGAACAACAACGAAATATCATTATAACAAATACAAAACACAGGAGGACAACAATATGTCAAAAGTAGTAGTTATGGATCACCCCTTAATCGAGCAGAAGATCGGAATCATCCGCAGAAAGGAGACCGGTACCAAGGACTTCAGACAGAACATCAGCGAGATCGCAATGCTGATCGGTTATGAAGCTACCAAAGATCTGAAGCTGGAAGAAGTAGAGATCGAGACCCCTATCTGCAAGACCACCGTGAAGCAGTTAAAGGGTAAAAAGCTGGCACTGGTACCTATCCTGCGTGCAGGTCTGGGTATGGTAGACGGTATGTTATCCCTGATCCCTGCTGCAAAAGTAGGACATATTGGCCTGTATCGCGATCCTGAGACCTTAAAGCCTGTAGAATATTACTGCAAGCTGCCTGCAGACTGTGCAGAGCGTGAGGTATTCGTGGTAGATCCCATGCTGGCTACCGGCGGTTCTTCCATCGCAGCCATCCAGCTGTTAAAGGACAAGGGCTGCAAGAGCATCCGTCTGCTGTGCATCATCGCTGCACCCGAAGGTGTAAAAGCTATGCAGGAAGCACATCCGGATGTGGATATCTATATCGGAGCACTGGATCAGAAGCTGAATGATCATGGATACATTGTTCCCGGACTGGGAGATGCAGGAGACCGTATTTTCGGTACCAAATAAAGGAGACACCCATGAGTGCCAAACGCAGCGATTATATCAGCTGGGATGAATATTTTATGGGGGTGGCCCACCTGTCTGGAATGCGGTCCAAGGACCCGAATACCCAGGTGGGAGCCTGCATTGTCAGCCCGGACAACAAGATCCTGTCCATGGGATACAACGGCTTCCCCAAGGGTTGTTCCGACGATGAGTTCCCCTGGGAGAGGGAGAACGACAATGACAGGAATCTGACAAAGTATCCCTTTGTAACACATAGTGAACTGAATGCTATTTTGAATTATCGTGGCGGTTCCCTGGAGGGGACGAAGCTGTATGTCTCTCTTTTTCCCTGCAATGAATGTGCGAAAGCCATTATCCAGGCGGGGATCCGCACGGTGGTATATGACAGCGATAAGTATGAGGGAACTCCGTCCAACCGGGCAGCCAAGCGGATGTTTGACGCGGCCGGAGTGAATTACGTGCAGTACCGTAAGACGGGCCGCATGATACGCATCGAGGTCTGAAGCAACAGATAAAAGGAGTAAAACGGTTGAAGCGCCTACAGAAGACAGCTGTGCTGCTTACAGCAGTGATCCTTGCAGGAGCCTTTTCTTCAGAAGATATCAAAGTGGAAGCTACCAGCAGTACCTGGCAGCAGATTCAGAAAGAGCAGGAAGAGAAAAACAACCTGCAGAATCAGCTGAATGAGGAAAATGATAATCTGGAGAACCTGAAGGGAGAACAGAATTCCCTCAAGGGACAACTGAATAATCTGAACGGTCAGCTGACGGAAGTCAGTAACAATCTGTCAGATCTGGAACAGCAGATCGCAGACAAGGAGCAGGAGATCGCGGATACCCAGGCCAGTCTGGAAGAGGCGAAAGCTACGGAAGCATGGCAGTATGAGTGTATGGTGATCCGGGTACGGGATATGTACGAGCGGAATGAGACCAGTTACATCAACGCTTTGCTGAATGCCCAGAGCTTCGATAAACTGCTGAACGCTGCGGACTTTTTTGAACGGATCGCAGCCTATGACCAGAAGAAACTGCAGGAATTCGAAGAGAACCGCAAGCTGATCGAAGAGGAAGAGGCGAGACTGCAGGCAGAGAAAACGGAGCTGGATAGTCTGAAGATGGCAGCGGAAGCCGAGAAAAGCAAGGTGTCCGGTCTGATCAGCCAGACATCTAACAGCATTGCAGAATATGCCGGGGATATTTCGGAAGCAGAGCAGAGAGCCCTGGCATATGAACAGGAGATCAAACAAAAAGAAGAAAATCTGGAAACACTCCGGAAAAAGCTGGCAGAAGAGATCGCCATGTCCCAGAAGGCGGCAAACGCAACCTGGCGGGACATTTCGGATATCTCCTTTGAAGAGGGAGACCGTTATCTGCTGGCAAATCTGATCTATTGTGAAGCGGGCGGAGAACCCTATGACGGTCAGCTGGCGGTAGCCAGTGTGGTTATCAACCGTGTCAGAAGTTCTGTTTATCCCAACACAGTGGTAGGAGTGATCTATCAGAACAAACAGTTCTCACCGGTGGCTAGCGGACGTCTGGAACTGGCATTGGCCACCAATAAAGCCACCAGCCGCTGCTACCAGGCGGCAGACGAGGCTATGTCCGGTGTGACCAATGTAGGAAACTGTGTATATTTCCGCACACCGGTGGAAGGACTGACAGGTATCAATATCGGCGGACACGTATTTTATTAAACGAAAGCGAAAATCTATGAGAGTCAACAGCGTAGAACAAAAGGGTTATGCAAATAGAATCATGGACTGGAAGATCTTCGTAAGGCAGGATCTGGTAGTAGCCAAGGCGTCGGAATTTTTCTATGAATTCGTAGGGGAGAATTCTTTCCGGCCGGTGAGTGAGCTGCTTCTGCCGGAAGATGGGGAGCTGTTGAAAAAAGCAGTGGAGGCGGATACGTTCCAACCGCTGGAACTGATCACGGTGCTTCACAATCTGAAGGACAGTGTAAGGAATGTGTATCTGCGTCTGGAACAGAGTGAACAGACGGAGAACGGGATTCCGTTGTATCAGATCACCGTTTCAGATATTCATGATCTGGAGAACCGGAATTTACGACTGGAGCAGAGAATTCTGAAGTACCGTCATTTTATGACATTGGAAGATGTTTACTTTTTTGAATATCTGATCGAACAGGACAGTATTACGGTCTATAAATATGTCAACGAGCGGGCCATGAACCAGTTTGAAGGGCCTATGAATGCGCTGATCCGGAATGTGGAACAGGCACATGAGGGCAGTGATATTTCCAGACTGGAAGATCAGCTGCGGACCTTTTGCGCACATCTGCGTAACGGGGACGATTTCTTCGAGATGGAATTCGTCAGCGGGCAGGAGGACAAGGGAATATGGAAGGTCAAAGGCGCACGGATCCCGAAGAAGCGTGATATGGTAGCGGGCATCATAACCCCGGACAGAAACCGGGAGAAGGAAGCCTATTATCTGACTCCGGCAGCCAGAGATGCCGGAACCGGTCTGCTGAACAAGCGGGCATGGACAGAGTACACCATCGAACAGCTGAACTGCAAGGATCATAGTACCAGATGGCTGGTGATCATTGATATTGATGATTTCAAACATATCAATGATACCTATGGACATATTTTTGGTGACCAGGTCATCCGGAGAGTGGCGGAGATCATGCAGGTGCTGGTGGGACAGCGGGGCGTGATCGGACGATTCGGCGGAGACGAGTATGTGATCCTGTTGGAGAAAGTGGAGACCAGAGAACAGCTGAAGACACTTTTGAAGACCATTGCGAAGGAATTTGCTCTGGCATTTGATCCGAAGACCCATGTGACAGCTTCTATCGGCGTATCGGAGTATCCGGTAGATGGAAGCGAATACGAGGAACTGATGCGCAAGGCGGATAAGGCACTCTATCTGGCCAAGGAAAAAGGCAAGAACCGCCATATCATCTATGAAGAGAGACTTCACGGCAAGCTGGAAAGCGACGATATGCAGAACATGGCTATGGCCTATGTGGTATCTAAGGAGAAAAAGCGGGAAGTCATCACGAAGATGATCACCGAACTGTGTGTATCCGATGTGAACTCCATTGTAAAAAAGGAAGAACGGCTGCAGCAGATCCGCAGTCTGTTTGATCTGGACGGAATCACAATTTATTCAGAGGCAGGTGCACACCTGGTATGCCGGAATGGTAATTACATGGTAGAAGTACCGGATGGAAGAGGACTTTTTGAAGATGAGAAGTATCTTGCGCTATTCGGGGATGATGATAATTTTATAGAATCCAACACATTGAAACTCAGATCCCAGGATCCGGCGGCATTTGCCGTGATGCAGAAGCAGGAGATCGGTGCTTTCCTGCAATGTCTTTCCCGCAAAGAGGGAGTGCCGAATGTGATCGTGAACTATGATGTGTTCAACCGCAACCGTAAGTGGTCGGATGAAGATATTACACTGTTGACGATTCTGGGACACTGCATCGGAAACCTGCTGAACTATTCAGAGTAAAGTAAGTGAGAGCAGAAGCTCGTCGGACACTTGTGCCCGTAAGAGCCTATGCTCTCATTTATTTTGCGAATGTGTTACTCTGAATAGTTCTGACCAGGGAGCAAAAAGTAAGCACTGCAGCTACAGCCCGCTCCTATCCAACGGATTCTGCAGCCTGTCGAACTTGTCCCGGTAGATAATGGTGATCAGGTTGTTCAGCTGGCGCAGGCAGGCACTCATCTGAGCCTGGGTGATCAGCCCCTTTTCCAGAGCCTCGGCCAGCTCGTCCAGATCCACGACATGCATCCTTCCATCGGGATAGAGGATAATGTCAGCCAACAGATCCGTGACGATCAGGGAATTATCTTCCGGCCGGGAAGTATATTCCACAATATCGCAGTACCAGTACAGCAGAGAACCGTCATGGCGGTAGAACTTGCTGATCTTGAAGCCTTCCTTGAGATAATAGCAGGAACAGCCGTGGGAAAACGTGGTCTTGGGATTCAAGGTCTTCCATTTGGTCAGAATGTAGTCTTCGTTCTGCTCGACGATAATATCATCCTTTAATAAAATGCATTCTTCCGGGATCAGCCGTTTACGGTAGATCTGAAGTTCGTTGCTCATAGAGTTTCTCCTTTGTGCGGTGTGCTTTACAACGGTCACAGTTCCGGAAACGGGATAAAAGGCCTGGGAGGGATCGTGTGAGGACACAGCGTCTTCTCCATCCAGATCATATCATGCCATGCATCCTGCTTGTAACCGGAAGCGTGAAAATGTGCCACGGTTTTATAACCATGCTTTTCGTGGAAGGCGATGCTGGGAGGATTGGGGTAGGTGATGCAGGCACAGACATTGCAGACGTGCTGTGCGGTCAGGTATTCCTCCAGCTTTTCGTATAACAGACTGCCGACACCGCTGCTTCGAAGATCCCGGCTGACATAGATGGAAGTCTCCACAGACCAGTCATAAGCAGCGCGGCTTTTAAAAGCGGATGCGTAAGCATATCCTGCCGGCTCCCCGTCCAGTTCAGCCACCAGGTAAGGATAACGGGTAAGAGTGTGACGGATCCGGTCCGCAAATTCTTCTGCGGAAGGAACGATGTACTCAAAGGTAATAGAGGTATTTTCCACATAAGGGGCATAAATGGCAACCAGCCTTGCAGCATCCTCAGGGGTGGCGATACGGATCCGCAGCTGTCTTTTGATGTCTGTAGTCTTTATTCGCGTCATCCTTCTTTCTATAAGGGTGTAAAGTCACTGAATAGTTACTCAAATAGTACTTCCGGAGAGATTTCAAGTCAATCTTTTTTTCGCAGGATTTTATAGATTTTTTACCATCTGGACAGGAGGATTTTACTGGACATCATATTAAGATTTCGTTATAATGACTATAGGTTTGCCCTGCAGTGGGAAAATATTTTCAAAAATGTACAAAAATAAATGCTGAGAGCAGAAATCAACACAGGAGGACACAGTGTCAAGAAAAAAGAAACCCTACGACAGACAGGTGTTTCGGGCGATCACACTGATCATGCAATTTGGTATCAATATGTTGGTACCGATCTGCCTGATGTCCGCAGCCGGCATCTGGGTGGATAAACATTTCGGAACGGACTTCTGGATGATCCTGCTTTTCTGTATGGGAGCTGTGGCCGGAGGGCAGAATGTATACCGGATGGCCAGGACAATTTATGAAGACGGCGATGATAAACACACTAAAAAAGATAAATAGAACGGTTCTGGAGATGGATCTGGGGATCTTGTTCCTGGGAGTGTCAGCGCAGATCATAGGAGCATTTATTGCAAAGGATGAAGCAATGTATGCCAAAAGTCTGTGGTTTGGCGTTCTGCTGGCGCTGGTTTCCACATATCATATGTACCGTTCCCTGGACCGGGCATTGGACCAGCCCGAGAAGACTGCTACGAAAATGATCATCCGTGCCTATGTCTTACGATATGTCATGTTGATTTTTTTCCTGTTGGTGATGATGAAGACCGGAGTGATGAATCCTCTGATTTTCTTTTTCACCTATGTTATATGTATGAAAGTAACGGCATTTCTACAGCCGCTTACCCATAAATTATGCAATAAACTGTTCCACGAGACGGATCCGATACCCCAGGCGATGCCGGAGGAGACTGCGGAAGACAAAACTGCTCCGCAGACTGCGGAAGAAGCGGAAGCCCCGAAGGATGGAGAAGTGACAGAGGAACAACAGAATAAACAATAAGGAGGTGAAACAATGGAACATGGAATTCTGTTATCCGGTGCCGACAATATCGACTTTATGATACATGGCGTGTTTAAGTATTACTTTTTTGGCCATGAGGTATGGATAACGACCACACATGTGTGTGTGCTGATCGTCATGTTGCTTATCATTGGTTTTGCCATTGCTGCCAACCGCCAGATGGCCAAAGCCAGAGAAGTGCCGGAAGGTTTTCAGAATGTGGTGGAGCTGATCGTGGAGAAGCTGGATGCCATGGTGGATGCTCCCATGGGCAAGGCCGCACCGAAGTTCTACAACTACATCGGAACAATCTTCATCTTCATTCTGGTGAGCAATATTTCCGGTCTGTTAGGCCTGCGTCCCCCCACAGCGGACTACGGCGTGACATTGCCTCTCGGTGTTCTGACCTTCCTGCTGATCCATTACAATCAGTTCAAGTACCAGAAGCCGAAGGAAATCTGGGAAGGCATGTGTTCCCCGCTGCCCCCCTGGCTGCCGATCTGGCTGCCCATTAACCTGATCAGTGAGGTCGCAGTACCGATTTCCCTTTCATTACGTCTGTTTGCAAACGTATTGTCCGGAACGGTAATGATGGCACTGATCTACGGACTGTTGGGTGTGATCGCTACAGCGTGGCCCGCAGCACTGCATGTATACTTTGACCTGTTCTCCGGAGCCATCCAGACATACGTATTCTGTATGCTGACCATGACTTACATTGCCAATGCAAGAGGAGACGCTTAAAGCTGTACTGTTCAGGTATGGCTATCTGAAACTATGCTAGAAAGATTCTGATAAGAATCTCAATAATAGGAGGATTTACTATGGATTTTAATGAAAACTTTATCTTAGGCTGTTCTGCAATCGGTGCTGGTCTGGCAGTTATTGCCGGTATCGGACCCGGTGTAGGCCAGGGTATCGCAGCAGGACACGCTGCTGCAGCAGTAGGACGTAATCCCGGAGCAAAGTCCGAGATCACTTCTACCATGTTATTGGGACAGGCAGTTGCCGAGACCACCGGTCTGTACGGTCTGTTGATCGCTATGCTGCTGCTGTTCGTAAAGCCCTTACTTCCCTGATTAAACGAAAGGAATGCGGATGAAAATGATACTATTAACAGAAGGCGAGACCATGTCAAGACTGTTTGACCTGGACTGGCAGCTGCTGGCAGACTCCTGCCTGATGATCATTGCCATCTTCGTATTGTTCCTGGCACTCAGCTATTTTCTGTTCAATCCGGCCAGAAAGTTCTTAAATGATCGTAAAGAGAAGATCAGGGGAGAACTGGAAGAGGCAAAGGACAATCAGGAAAAGGCCGCAGAACTGAAGGCACAGTATGAGGCGAAGTTGAAAGACATCGACAAAGAGGCGGAGGACATCTTAAGTGATGCCAGAAGACGGGCTCTTCAGAACGAGGAGCGTATCGTCACACAGGCCAAGGAAGAGGCAGCCAGAATCCTGGCGAGAGCACAGGAAGAAGCCAGACTGGAAAAGCAGAAAATGTCCGATGAGATCAAACAGGAGATCGTATCCGTGGCATCTGTCATGGCAGGTAAGCTGGTAGGCGCTTCCATAGACACCACCAGACAGAACAGCCTGATCGAAGAGACGCTGAAGGAAATGGGTGAGGATACATGGCAAAATTAGTTTCCAAAGTCTATGGAGAAGCCCTTTTCGAAGCGGCAGTCGACCATGGAAATGCGATCCAGCTGATGAATGAGACCGCACAGCTTGAGAAAATATTGGAAGACAATCCGGATTTTGACAAGCTGATGAAACATCCCGGAATCCCCAAACAGGAAAAACTCTCCATGGTGGAACAGGTCTTCCGTGGCAGAGTCAGTGATGATCTGACAGAGTTTCTGAAGATCGTGGTGACCAAGGAACGTTACGGCTCATTAAAGGCAATCTTTGCTTATTTTACCGAACTGGTCAGAGAATCTGAAAAGATGGGAACCGCATATGTGGATACCGCAGTGGAACTGACGGAGGCCCAGAAGCAGGCAGTGAAAAATAAGCTGCTGGCTACGACTTCCTATCAGACCTTTGATGTGTATTACCATGTGGATCCGACGCTGATCGGCGGAATGGTGATCCGGGTGGGTGACCGGGTGGTGGACAGCAGTATCCGGACCAAACTGGAAGATATGAAGAAACAATTATTAAATATTCAGCTGGGATGACCGGCTGAAAGAAAGGTGCGACAGATCCATGAATTTAAGACCAGAAGAAATTAGTTCCGTCATTAAGGAACAGATCGAAAGATATTCTTCCCAGCTGGATGTATCCGATGTCGGAACCGTCATTCAGGTAGCGGATGGTATCGCTCGTGTACATGGACTGGAAAATGCCATGCAGGGTGAGCTGTTACAGTTCCCCGGCGATGTATATGGCATGGTGCTGAATCTGGAAGAAGATAATGTCGGTGTCGTATTGTTGGGAAGTGCCAGCAATATCGAAGAGGGTGATATCGTCAAGACCACCGGACGTGTGGTAGAGGTTCCCGTAGGAGACGCATTGCTTGGACGAGTAGTGAACTCCTTAGGACAGCCTATTGATGGTAAAGGCCCCGTACAGACTGACAAATTCCGTAAGATTGAGCGTGTGGCAAGTGGTGTAATCACTCGTAAGAGCGTAGACACGCCGCTCCAGACAGGTATCAAGGCAATCGACTCCATGGTTCCCATCGGAAGAGGTCAGCGTGAGCTGATCATCGGTGACCGTCAGACCGGTAAGACCGCTATTGCGATCGACACGATCATCAACCAGAAGGGTCAGAATGTAAAATGTATCTATGTAGCTATCGGTCAGAAAGCATCTACCGTGGCTAATATCGTAAAAACACTGGAGGAGTTCGGTGCCATGGCTTATACCACCGTTGTGGTATCCACGGCAAGTGACCTGGCTCCCTTACAGTATATCGCTCCTTATTCCGGTTGTGCGATCGGTGAGGAGTGGATGGAGAACGGAGAAGACGTACTGGTGGTATATGATGACCTGAGCAAACATGCTACTGCATACCGTACACTCTCCCTGCTCCTTCGTCGTCCGCCCGGACGTGAAGCATATCCCGGTGACGTATTCTACCTGCATTCCAGACTGCTGGAGCGTGCAGTCCGCATGAGCGATGAATACGGCGGAGGTTCCCTGACGGCACTTCCCATCATCGAGACCCAGGCAGGCGATGTATCTGCATACATCCCTACCAACGTTATTTCCATTACCGATGGACAGATCTATCTGGAGACAGAAATGTTCAACTCCGGTTTCCGTCCTGCGGTAAATGCAGGTCTGTCCGTATCCCGTGTAGGTGGTGCCGCACAGATCAAGGCTATGAAGAAGATCGCAGCACCTATCCGTACCGAGCTTGCCCAGTACAGAGAGCTGGCTTCCTTCGCACAGTTCGGATCCGAACTGGATGCGGATACCAAGGAGAAGCTGGCACAGGGCGAACGGATCAAAGAAGTGCTGAAGCAGCCTCAGTACCAGCCCATGCCGGTACAATATCAGGTAATCATCATCTACGCAGTCACTAAGAGATTCCTGCTGGATGTACCTGTAGAGGAAATCACCAGATTCGAGAAGGAATTCTTCGAGTATCTGGATACGAAGCATCCCGAGATCCCCGCAGCGATCGCTGAGGAAAAAGTGATCTCCGATGCTACGGAAGAGAAGCTGGTAAAAGCCCTGAATGATTTCAAGGCAGAATTTCTGAAATAAGTGTGTCGGCCGCAGATTGCGGCAGAATGAGAGGTAACTATGGCATCAATGCGTGATATCAAGCGCCGTAAGACCAGCATTCAGGGCACACAGCAGATCACCAAGGCCATGAAGCTGGTATCTACGGTAAAGCTTCAGAGAGCCAGAGCAGGTGCAGAACGTTCTCAGACGTATTTTGACTGTATGTATGATACCGTAAACAATATCCTGTCCAGGGTAGGTCATCTGGAACATAAGTATCTCGTTCCGGGGGCTTCCCCCAAAAAGGCGGTCATTGTCATCACCTCCAACCGAGGTCTGGCAGGCGGTTACAACTCCAATGTGGCCAAGCTGATCACTGGACAGGAGGAGTGGAAGGCAGAAGACGTTGTGGTCTATGCCATCGGTAATAAGGGCCGGGAGATTCTGGAGAGAAAGGGATATACCGTGAAGGAATCCTATCCGGAGGTCATCGAAGAGCCCACATATGCCGAAGCAATGCTTCTGTCGGACAAACTGCTGACATCATTTGCAGCCGGAGAGATCGGCGAGATTTATCTGGCATACACACACTTCAAGAACACGGTGAGCCACGAGCCGAAGCTGTTGAAGCTTCTGCCCGTGGAATATGATGCAGAGGCGGGTGCATCCACAGAGGGTGCCGATGCGCTGATGAATTTCGAACCGGAAGATGTGGAAGCACTGGATATGATCATACCGAAATATATATCCAGTCTGATCTATGGTGCACTGATGGAAGCGGCAGCCAGTGAGAACGGTGCCCGTATGCAGGCCATGGATAATGCCACCAGCAATGCGGAGGATATGATCAGTGATCTGTCACTGAAGTACAACCGCGCAAGACAGGGAAGCATTACCCAGGAGCTTACAGAGATCATTGCAGGCGCAGAGGCGCTTTAATATTTATATTTTGCACTGCTTTTCTCTGACAGGCTTTGTATCTTCCACGCAGACACGCTTTCGCTCGGATCGAAACGTAGCGGTACTAAATTCGCGCTGAAGCGCTCATTAAGTGCCGACGTTTCTTTACGGTCTGCTTAGGAATGATACAAACCTGTCAGGGACATAAGTGCAAAATGTGAGTTGATTATGAAATGCCCGCATAGTGGGCAGGAAAGAGGTAGAAATGGCAGGAGAGAATAAAGGAAGGATCACCCAGGTCATCGGTGCCGTACTGGATGTACGCTTCGATGAGGGCAAACTTCCCGAGATCAATGACGCGATCCGCATCCCTACCAGAGATGGAGGAGAACTGGTAGTGGAAGTCTCCCAGCATTTGGGTGATGACACTGTCAGATGTATTGCCATGGGTACTACCGACGGACTTGTGAGAGGAATGGAGGCTATCGCCACCGGATCTCCCATTTCCGTACCGGTAGGAGAGAATACCCTGGGCAGAATATTTAATGTACTGGGTCAGCCGATTGATAACAAGCCGGTACCGGCAGGAGTGTCTTACGAGCCTATCCACCGTGCCGCACCGACCTTCGCAGAGCAGTCTACGGACACAGAACTGCTGGAGACCGGTATTAAGGTCGTTGACCTGCTCTGCCCTTATCAGAAGGGTGGTAAGATCGGTCTGTTCGGTGGTGCCGGTGTAGGTAAGACCGTACTGATCCAGGAGCTGATCCGTAATATCGCAACCGAGCACGGCGGATATTCCGTATTCACCGGTGTAGGCGAGCGTACCCGTGAGGGTAACGACCTGTACCACGAGATGCAGGAGTCCGGCGTATTGGACAAGACCACCATGGTATTCGGACAGATGAACGAGCCCCCCGGAGCAAGAATGAGAGTCGGTCTGACCGGACTGACCATGGCAGAGTACTTCCGTGACAAGGGCGGAAAAGATGTGCTGTTGTTCATCGACAACATCTTCCGATTCACCCAGGCCGGAAGTGAGGTATCTGCACTGTTAGGCCGTATGCCTTCCGCAGTAGGATACCAGCCTACATTACAGACAGAGATGGGTGCGCTCCAGGAGCGTATCACATCCACCAAGAACGGTTCCATTACTTCCGTACAGGCAGTTTATGTGCCTGCGGATGACCTGACAGACCCGGCACCTGCGACCACATTCGCACATCTGGATGCCACCACGGTTCTGTCCCGTTCTATTGTAGAATTGGGAATTTATCCCGCAGTGGATCCTCTGGAGTCCACATCCCGCATTCTGGATCCCAGAATCGTAGGTAAGGAGCATTATGAGACCGCCCGCGGTGTACAGGAGATCCTGCAGAGATATAAGGAATTACAGGATATTATTGCTATCCTCGGTATGGATGAGCTGTCCGAGGAAGACAAGCTGGTCGTATCCCGTGCCCGTAAGATCCAGAGATTCCTGTCCCAGCCTTTCTTCGTGGCAGGACAGTTCACCGGTCTGGAAGGAAAATATGTACCTATCAGCGAGACCATCCGTGGATTCCGTGAGATCCTGGACGGTAAGCATGATGATATTCCGGAGAGCTACTTCCTGAATGCCGGAAGCATTGATGATGTACTGGCAAAGGTTCATGCATAGCATGAGAGGGGAGTACAGATATGGCAGATAAAGAATTCACACTTCGTATCATAACCCCGGAAAGAGTATTCTATGAGGGAATTGTGGATATGGTAGAATTCAATACCACGGAAGGACAGATTGGTGTCCTTCCGGGCCACATTCCCCTGACGGTGATCGTGAAGCCGGGTATCCTGCATATTACGGAGAAGGACGGAGAGAAGGAAGCAGCATTGCATTCCGGATTCGCCGAGATCCTTCCCGAAGGAGTTACCATTCTGGCAGAGATTATCGAATGGCCGAATGAGATCGATGAAAACCGTGCGGAGGCAGCATTGCACCGTGCGGAAGAGAGACTGCGCAGCAAGACGCCGGAGACGGATATTGCCAGGGCAGAGACGGCATTGCAGAGAGCAATGGCGAGAATTCAGGTGCTGCGATAAGCTTCGCAGCACCTCTTTTTTCTTTTACGCATATGCTATAAAAAAGCATGAGGCATTTGGATATGGTATCAAGGCCTTTTTTTATGACACTTCCGGGCTATCCGGGGAGAATGGATGAAAACGAGATCTTAAATGATCTGGAATATCTGCAGCAGACCTATCCCGGAGAAGTCAGACGCTGTCAGCGCAGGATTGCGGAAATATTGGACAAATACGACTATGAAGGAAGCATGATCTATGATGAATATCCGGACCGCCTGAGTCTGTTCCGGATAGCGGATACGATCAGCACGATCCTGGAACAGGAAGCGGAAAAAGTATCAAATGATCTGATCCATGTGTTGGTGTGCAATGAGATCTACAAAAGGAGACACGGTGGACGACGGGGAATGATTGCGTTCTTATAGGAAAGCGTGCTATAATATGCGCAAAACATTTGAAAAACAGGATAAACCATGGAAGAACTGAAAATACTTTTACAGAAAATTTTGAATAAAGATCTGCAGCAGATCATCCTGAGCAACAGCCGTCATCCGGAACAGACCCAGAAGGTAAAGATCCGCCCGGTGCTGATCCGGGAGGAACTGTTGTTCCAGGAGACTGCTTACAGAGGAACTCAGGTGTTTCACGAGAATTTTACAGCAGAACAGCTGACGGACCGGATCTGCACCGCCTTACAGGAGCAGTTCCGGCAGGGAGAATTCTCAGCGAAGACCCTGCAGGCCACCGCTCTGGTCAGCAAAAAAGGCAAGCTGACACTGAAGGTGAAAAACAGTGGCAAGTCACCGCGGACGGAGGGGGCGGCTGCTTCTGAAGAGGAGGAACTGCAGGCACTGGCTCACAACCGTACCAAGCATTATATTTTAGAGGAAGGAAAACCGGTGGATTTCCTGGTAGGACTGGGCGTGCAGACCCCGGACGGCCGGGTGACCAGGGCGAGATTTGATAAATTCCGTCAGATCAACCGGTATCTGGAATTTATCGAGGATGTGATCGATGAACTGCCGAAAGACCGTACCATCCGCATTATTGATTTTGGCTGCGGCAAATCCTATCTTACCTTTGCAATGTACTATTATCTGCATGAATTACAGCATAGAGATATCCAGGTGACCGGACTGGATCTGAAGACCGATGTGATAAAACACTGCAATGAACTGGCGGAAAAGCTGGGGTATGACAGATTAAAGTTCGAGAGGGGAGACATCAGTACCTACGAGGGCACAGATGTGGCGGACATGGTGGTGACCCTGCATGCCTGTGACCTTGCCACAGATTATGCGTTAGACAAGGCGGTAAAATGGGGGGCCAGAGTCATTCTGGCGGTTCCCTGTTGTCAGCATGAACTGAACCGGCAGATAAAATGTGATCCTTTAAAACCAGTGTTAAAATACGGCATCATCAAGGAGCGCGTGGCTGCACTGCTCACCGATGCTCTGAGAGCAAATCTGCTGGAACAACAGGGCTATGAGACCCAGATCCTGGAATTCATCGATATGGAACATACCCCGAAGAATCTGTTGATCCGGGCAGTGAAAAAGAACGGTATGCGCCCGAAGAAAAGCGCAGATATCGGTACTGTGGAGGAACTGCTCCATGTGGCACCGACACTGGAAAAATTGCTGAATAATGAATGAGTGAAGAATCAAGAATGAAGAAAACGATCATTAGAATTGCCGTGTGTGTTGTAGTATTTCTGGCATCAGCACTGATCATCGGCAGCATTATGAATCAGGGACATAACAATATGACCATGGAGATGGCTCCGGCCACTCTGCCTATGATCACCATGGAAAGCGGCGGTGTGGCATGCAATGAACTGCACGGAAATACCGTGGAGATGGATGTGGCTTACCAGAAGGACTGCATTACTCTGCTGGGGGAGGGCAGACAGGCGAATTTCACCGTGGATACGTTCGGAAGAGAAATTACGGGGATCTCGACAGAGGTTCGCAGCATCGACGGCAGCCGGCTGATCGAGAACAGTGAAGTCACCGGATGGAAGGCAAATGGGAAAAGCTTTTCCGTTTCCCTTACGTTAAAAGACCTGATCGACACGAATACACAATACAGTCTGACCCTGATCCTGGAACTGGAAGGGGAACAGAAGGTATATTATTATACGACTATTTTATGGAATGATGATGTGCATATTTCGGAAATCCTGGAATTTGCGACAGATTTCCACGGAAAATTATACGACAAGGAAGTGGCCAAGGAACTGACGAAATATCTGGAACCGAATTCCAAGCTGACAGATAACGGCACTTTTCATAAAGTGAATATTCACAGCAGCTTTCAGCAGATCACCTGGGGCAGTCTGGAACCGGTCCAGGAGGACGCGGCTTCCATCCGGCTGACACAGATCAGTGGGAATGTGGCCTCTCTGCTGATGGATTTTGTGGTATCCACCGGAGAGGGCAAAAATAAGATCTACTACAATGTCGAAGAGTATTACAGAGTCAGATATACTTCGGAGAGAATGTATCTGCTGGATTATGAGCGTACCATGACACAGATCCCGGATACTACCCGGATGTATGCCAATGACAAGATCCTTCTGGGAATCACGGATGAAAATGTGGATATGATGGAGAGCGCGGATGGCAATACCGTGGTGTTCTCCGATATGGGGCAGTTACTCAGCTATAATGCGGCTACCAACGGACTGACAGTGATCTTCTCCTTCTATGATAAAGATAATGCCGACCGGCGGACTCTGTATGACAATCATGGCATCAAGATTCTGGATGTAGACGAGGGCGGTAATGTGAAATTTGCCGTGTATGGTTACATGAATCGCGGAAGACATGAGGGAGAGACCGGCATTCAGATCATCAGCTATGACAATTCGCTGAATACGATCGAGGAAGAAGTCTATATCCCATATTCCAAGAGCTATGCGGTGCTGAAGGATGAGATGGAACAGCTGCTGTACCGGAACAGACAGCAACATGTATATTTTTTCCTGGAAAACGGTGTCTATGATGTGGATCTGGAGAATCGCAGCGCTGAACAGCTGGTAAGTATAAGACAGGATGACAGCCTTCAGGTATCGGAGAACCATGAGATCATCGTATGGCAGGAAGGGGATGACATCAACCACAGCAACCAGCTGAATGTCCGGAATCTGAATACCGGAGAACAGACAGTGATCCGGGCGGAGGACGGTGAGGCTATCCGGCCGCTTGGCTTCATGGGAGAAGATATTATCTACGGCGTGGCCAGGGAGAGCGACATCCGGACAGAGAATTCCGGACAGATCTTTTACCCCATGTATAAGGTCTGCATCAGCAATTCTTCCGGAGATAATCTGAAGGAATACGGACAGGATGGCATCTACATCGTGGATTGCGCCATCGAGGGCAATCAGATCACCCTGTCGAGAATACAGCGTTCTGAGAACGGCAGCTATCAGGAGATCCTGGATGACCAGATCATGAACAATGTGGAAGAAGAGCCGGGACAGAATAAAGTAGTCACAGCGGATATTGATATTTATGAGAGATATGTGCAGATACAGACCAAGACAACCATTGATACCAGGACTATCAAGGTGCTGAATCCGAAGGAGGTCGTATTTGAGGGCGGAAGAGAACTGACACTGGATGCGGTCAGCGAAGTTTCCAGATATTATGTATACAATGCTTATGGGGTACAGGGCATTTACAGTGCTCCCGGGAAAGCGGTGAAGGAAGCCTACGATTCCGCCGGGGTTGTTGCGAACGACCGAGGCATTACGGTATGGCTGAAGGGCAATCGTGTCAGCAGAAACCAGATCATGGCAATCAAGGAAGAAAGTGTCACGGACCAGAAGAACAGCCTGACGGTATGTCTGGACAATATCCTGCGGCATGCCGGAATCACCCGCAACACCGAATATGACCTGGCGCAGGGTAAGACGGCCATACAGATTCTGGAAGAAAATATGACAGGCGTACAGGTACTGGATCTGAGCGGCTGTAGTCTGGATGCGGTACTGTATTATGTGAATCAGGATATTCCGGTACTGGCGATCCTGGAGGACGGGGAAGCGGTGCTGGTGACCGGATTTAATGAATTCAATGTGGTCATTATGGAACCTTCCACCGGAAAGCTGTATAAGAAAGGAATGAACGATGCCACAGCGTGGTTTGCTGAGAATGGCAATCATTTCATCACATACATGAGAACAGAGAATTAAATAGCTTATGATGTCGGGGGCAAAAGCCCCCGACTTTGATGCCTGCGGATTGTTCCGTGCTACGCACTCCCACAATCCCACCCGATATGAGCAAGCTCATGTGGGCTTAGACCTTTTGACCCTGGCATCATAACTTATTTCTGTACGTCAAAAATGTATTTGCGATATTTCTGCAGCACGGTGCGAAGCAGCATGCCCAGGATGCCGCAGGAGATCACTTCCCCGATGCCTACGGTCAGCATGAAATAAGGAATACCACCTTCTAAATGATACACATAAGCCAGCACGAAAGGAACGATAATGGTGTTGGCAATGATGGGAGGCAGGGGAGCCAGCCATTTGTTCCTATCCCGCAGCAGGTAAGTGCCAAATGCACCAATCAGCGTTGCCAGGCTGCCGAAGATAATGTCGAGCAGCATGCAGCCGGTCATGGTATTGCTGATGATACATCCCAGGAAAAGTCCCGGTATGGCAGCAGGGGTAAATACGGGAAGAATCGTCAGGGCTTCCGAGAAGCGGACCTGAATGGCATAATTTGCCAGTCCCAGAGCGTTGGCTAACATGGTCAGCACAACATAGAGAGCAGCAATCACCGCTCCGTGTACGAGGTACAGTACTTTCTTGTTCATTTGTTTTCTCCTTTAGTTTTTATTTACGTGTGGAAGGTCCCGAACACACGAATGGATTTCCGAAAAGCCTTGATTTCAGGGCATTTCAGCCTTACCAGTATACCAGTATTCCGGAAAAAGTCAAGCCCGGGTACAAGGATTTTTGTAAATGGTGAATTTTATTGACGAAATCAAAAGAGAGTGTTAGGATAATAAAAGAAAAGAGTGCTACCGTACAGCAACGGTTCACCTAAGTTAATAGTTACTTATCAAAAAAGCAACTCAATCCTGGCGAGGGCGGTTGCTTTTTTGATGTTTATGTTTCCGTGCAGTCTGTACGATACTGATAAGCGTTACGATGATACTGATGATCGTAACAACAATACCGACAATGCCTACCACTGTTTCCAGCATCTTATGTACCTTTCAATAGATTTCCCATCTGTATCACCTCCAATAATACTGGAAGCTCTCAAAATGTCATCATTTTGGCGAAAGGTGAACCGCTTACCGTTTTGGTAACACTCCACTATTATTATAAAATACAATGCCGGGAATAGATACTTTAGATTCGGAAAATAAGTAACGAAATATGCCATGCGGAAATTGGCTGTTTTCCCGAAAATAAAATTTGTGCAAAATAACCAATAGTTGCATTTTCTGCGTAAAAATGCGAAAATATAAGTTAACGCATTGATTGCAAGAAAGTAAGGAGAAAGCTATGTATATTATCGCAGGGCTGGGAAATCCAGGCAAAGAATATGAAAATACCAGACATAATATCGGGTTTGATGTCATAGACAGATTAGCAGAGGAAGAAAATATCGCCGTCATGGAGAGTAAGCATAAGGCACTGATCGGCAAAGGCTACGTGGCAGGGCAGAAGGTGATCCTGGCGAAGCCCCAGACCTTCATGAACTTAAGCGGAGAGAGCATCCGGGAGATCGTGGACTATTACAAGGTGGATGATACCACGGAATTGATCGTGATCTCCGATGATATCAGCCTGGATGTGGGACAGATCCGCATCCGCAAAAAGGGCAGCGCCGGTGGCCATAACGGCCTCAAGAATATCATCAAAATGTTAGGGCATGATACTTTTATCCGCGTGCGTATGGGCGTGGGAGAGAAGCCGAAGACCTTCGATCTGGCAGACTACGTGTTGGGACATTTTCCGGCGGAGGAACGAAGCATCATGGACGAAGCGGCGAAGACCGCAGCAGAAGCTATCCGTATGATCATCACTGAGAATGCGGATACAGCCATGAACCATTTTAACAGTAAGAAAGCGTAACGGTTGTATAGTAAGAGGAAAAAGCGATGCAGGCACTGATTGCGCCACTGAAAGAACTGGCGGAATATGATGAGATCCGGAAAGTGACCAGACAGGGAAAAGGAACCGTAGCTCTGTCCGGCTGTGTGGACTCCCAGAAACTTCATATGATCTACGGACTCAGCGATGGCCTGAAATACAAGGTCATCGTTACTTATAGTGACTTAAAGGCCAAAGAGATCTACGAGGAATACCGCTTTTATGACAGAAATGTCATGCTATATCCGGCGAAGGACCTGATCTTTTTCCAGGCGGATATCCACGGCAATCAGCTGGTGCAGGAGCGGATCAAGACCCTGCGCAGAGTCGTGGAGGGTAAGCCGGTCACCATTGTTACCACCTATGCGGCACTGATGACACCGCAGGTATTGTGGGAGGAGAAAGACATCATCCGCACCGAGCGGGGCGGCAGTCTGGACGAGAGCAAACTGGCATCCAGACTGGTGGCTATGGGATATGAGAAAGCCTATCAGGTGGAAAGCCCGGGGCAGTTCTCCATCCGTGGCGGCATTGTGGATATCTTTGATCTGACGGAGGAAAACCCCTATCGTATCGAACTGTGGGGAGATGAGGTGGAGTCCATCCGCAGCTTCGACATCCTGAGCCAGCGTTCCATTGAGAAGCTGGAGAGCATCACTGTCTACCCGGCGACGGAGTTCGTGTTGTCTGAGGAGCAGATCCGCAAGGGAATCAGTAAGCTTGAAAAAGAAGCAGACAAACAGGAAAAAATCTTCCGGGATGCCCACCAGCCGGAGGAAGCCCACAGGATCGCCACACAGGTCAGCGAATTGAAAGAGCAGCTGCTGGAGTTCCAGAGTAAGATCAATCTGGAAGGCTACATCCGTTATTTTTATGAAAATACGGTAACCATGCCGGAACTGCTAGCGGATATGGCGGGGCGTTCTCTGGTCTTCTATATCGACGAACCGGCGAGGGTGAAAGAGCAGGCGGACGCCATTGAACTGGAATTCCGGGAGAGCATGGAGCAGCGTGCGAGAAAAGGCTATGTGCTGCCGGGACAGATGAATATTCTCTACAGCGGAGAGCAGGTGGCGGCCACATTGGAGAAAAATGCCGTGGTGACGCTGGCTACCATGGAGACCAAGTACGGATATTTTAGGACGGAAATGCATGTGGATATTGCTGCCCGCAACATCGCCCCTTATAACAACAGCTTTGAAGCACTGGTCAAGGATCTGAAAAAATATAAAAAGAACGGCTACCGGGTGCTGCTGTTGTCCGGTTCCCGTACCAGAGCCAGACGTCTGGCGGAGGATCTGCGGAACACAGAGGATGCCGGACTGACGGCAGTATACACGGAAGACCCCATGCGGGAGGTACAGCCCGGGGAGATCCTGACCTATTACGGTCATGTCAATAAGGGCTTTGAATACCCCTGGCTGAAATTCGTGGTGCTGTCCGAGAGTGATATTTTCGGAGCGGAGAAGCGTAAGAAAAAGAAGAAAAAGCTCTATCAGGGGCAGAAGATCAATGATTTCAACGACCTGAAGATCGGGGATTATGTGGTACATGAGACCCACGGACTGGGCATCTATAAGGGCATCGAGAAGGTAGAGGTAGACAAGGTCGTCAAGGATTACCTCAAGATCGAATACCGGGACGGCGGCAACCTGTACATTCTGGCCACCGGGCTGGATGTGATCCAGAAGTATGCCTCCGCCGATGCGGCGAAGAAGCCGAAGCTGAACAAACTGGGCGGTAAGGAATGGGAGCACACCAAGACGAAGGTGCGCAGCGCCGTCAGCGCCGTGGCGAAGGATCTGGTGGAATTATACGCTGTCCGACAGCAGAGCGAGGGCTATGCTTTTGGAAAAGATACGGTGTGGCAGCGGGAGTTCGAGGAAATGTTCCCCTTTGAAGAGACAGAGGATCAGCTGAATGCCATCGCGGACACCAAGGCGGATATGGAAAGCCATCGGATCATGGACCGCCTGATCTGCGGAGATGTGGGCTACGGCAAGACCGAGATCGCCATTCGGGCCGCTTTCAAGGCTGTGCAGGAGGGAAAACAGGTAGTCTATCTGGTGCCCACCACCATTCTGGCACAGCAGCATTACAACACCTTTGTGCAGAGAATGAAGGATTTTCCCATCAACATCGCATTGATGAGTCGTTTCCGTACGCCATCGGAGATCAAAAAGACGGTGAAGGATCTAGAAAAGGGCATGGTGGATATCGTGATCGGTACCCACAGAGTATTATCTGCGGATGTGAAGTTCAAGGATCTGGGTCTGCTGATCATTGACGAGGAACAGCGTTTCGGTGTGGCCCATAAGGAGAAGATCAAGAAATTAAAAGAAAACGTGGACGTGCTGACCCTGACGGCAACCCCCATTCCCCGGACACTGCATATGAGCCTGATCGGTATCCGGGATATGAGCGTGCTGGAGGAGGCCCCCAATGACCGACTGCCGATCCAGACTTTTGTCTGCGAATACAATGACGAACTGGTGAGAGAGGCCATTGTCCGGGAAATGGCCCGGGGCGGACAGATCTACTATGTCTACAACCGGGTGAACAATATTGCGGATATCGCAGCACAGATCGCAAAGCTTGTGCCGGAAGCCAACGTGGCATACGCCCATGGACAGATGAAGGAACATGAGCTGGAGCGGATCATGTTTGATTTCATTAACGGAGAGATCGATGTGCTGGTGTCCACCACTATTATAGAAACCGGACTGGATATCTCCAATGTAAACACCATGATCATTCATGACTCGGACAATCTGGGCCTGTCCCAGCTGTATCAGCTCAGAGGCCGTGTGGGTCGTTCCAACCGGAATGCCTATGCTTTTCTGATGTACAAGCGGGATAAGATGTTAAAAGAAGTGGCGGAAAAGCGGCTGGCGGCCATCAAGGAATTTACGGATCTGGGCAGCGGCTTCAAGATCGCCATGCGTGATCTGGAGATCCGCGGCGCCGGTAATCTGCTGGGATTAAGTCAGCACGGACATATGGAGGCCGTGGGATATGACCTGTACTGCAAGATGCTGAACGAAGCGGTGCAGAACCTGAAGGGCATTCATACGGCAGTGGATTTCGCTACGGTGATCGATCTGGATGTGGATGCTTACATTCCGGCGGAATACATTGTCAACGAGACACAGAAGCTGGATATTTACAAACGGATCGCCGGCATCGAGACGATAAAAGAGCGGGATGAAATGAAGGATGAACTGTTAGACCGCTTCGGCAACATCCCCAAGGCAGTGGACAATCTGCTGCGGATCGCCCTCATCCGTATGGCGGCCCACAGTCTGGACATGACGGAGATCAAGGGCAAGAACGAACGCATTACCTTCAACTTCCGGCCGGATGCGAAGATCGATCCCCGCAAGATTCCGGATTTCCTGAAAAAGCATAAGGATGAATTAAGTTTTACCGCTTACGGCAATCCGTTTTTTACCTATAAGTATAAAAAGACGGGACTGGTGGAGACCGATGCGGAGCTTTTGATGGGCAGAACCGAGGAATTATTGGAAGAAATGAAAGAATTGGTGCTGGAAACAGAGCCGGTTCAGAATAATTAAGAGAGTTTTATGGGACTTTAAAAATGATACCTTCTTATCAGAACAGGGAACGAAAGGATTCTGATAAGGAGGTATTTTTTATGAAAGGATATGTGACTGCCTGCGGATATATGGGATATGTGGAGAATGAATATATCTTATTTGCCAGCGAGGATGACTATTTTGAATATGTGGATTCGTTAAATTTTTAATTAATGTCCAGTGTCTTTACCGAGGCCGTGCATATGTGATATAGTACAAATGTAAAGAAAAAATGTAAGGGGTTTCAACGCTGCACTGTAAGGAGTAACGGTGAAATTCTGATAAAGCATTTGGCAAAATATGCAGATGGGAGTTTATATTATGGAACTGACTGAGAAGAAGGAATTTGACCTGCTCTCCCTGGGAGAGATCATGCTGAGATTATCACCGCCCGACAATGAGCGTATTACCAGAGGCGACAGCTTCAGCAAGCAGGCAGGAGGCGCAGAACTGAATGCCATTACCGGTGCGGCAATGCTGGGATTGCGCTGCGGTATCATTTCCAAGCTTCCGGCCAATGACCTGGGTGTATATATCAAGAACCGTGTACGTCTCTGCGGTGTCAGCGATGACTATCTGGTATACGATGATGACAAGGATGCCAGATTGGGCGTGTACTACTATGAGAATGGTGCTTACCCCAGAAAGCCCCGTATTGTATATGACCGTAAGAATACCTCCATCAACAAGCTGACCGTTGATGACTATGATGACAAGATATACAGCGATACCCGCTGCTTCCATACCAGCGGCATCACACTGGCTCTCAGCCCGGAGCTGAGAGCTACCGCTGTTGAGATGATCAAGCGCTTTAAAGCACAGGGGGCCATCATCTCCTTCGATGTGAACTTCCGTGGGAACTTGTGGACCGGCGCCGAGGCGAAGGAATGTATCGAATCCATTCTGCCTTATGTGGACATCTTCTTCTGCTCCGAGGACACGGCGCGTTTGACCTTCCTGAAGGAAGGCGATGCCAAGAGCATTATGAAGAGCTTCACGGAGGAGTATCCAATCTCCATCGTGGCATCCACACAGCGTATTGTACATAGCCCGAAGCGTCATACCTTCGGCTCCATTATCTACAGTGCCAAGGATGATACCTATTATGAGGAGGCACCTTACACCGATATCGAAGTCGTAGACCGCATCGGAAGCGGTGACGCTTATATCTCCGGTGTCCTGTACGGACTGTTGGCACATCCCGGTGAGTATCAGAGAGCACTGGAATACGGCAATGCTATCAGCGCACTTAAGAACACCATCCCCGGTGACCTGCTGTGCACCGACTTAAAGGAGATCCAGGGGATCATCAAGGAGCACAAGTCCACCGGACGTATTGCGGAGATGGACCGCTAAAGCATTTCCCCTTCTTATCTGATCGAACAAATAGAAAACACAAAGCTCTGCCATGTTAATTTAAGTGCATGGCAGGGCTTTTTCTGTTTATTTTTAACAAAATTGAGCCTAAAATATATTAAAAAGTCTGCTATACAAGATTAAATTAGTTTGATATACTAAAGACTGATATATTACTAAAAGCAGGATATTATCAGACGGAAGATTCGAGAAACGGAAGGGAGACAGCAGCTTGGAAAAGGAAGATCGTATCCGGCAGAAAGAGCAACGGAAAGAACTGTCTCCTGCCGAGAAATGGCAGTATTTTATAGATTATTACCTGTGGATCACCATAGGTGTGGCAGCGGGGATTGCTGTTGTTATTTTCCTGATCGTACATTTTGCCACCAAGACCAGTTTCATTATGGGTGTCATGGCGGTGAATACGGACGGGGAACAGATCGAGGCCACCAGCTCGGATTATTTTACGGATTTCCTGCGGGAGCACGGTGTGACTTCCAAACGGGATGTGGTCAACTTAAACTATACGATCTGGATCGATCCCAACTCGGATTCCGATGTGGATTCCACGAATCTCAGCACGATCCAGGTATTGTTCATGACCCGGTCGGTGGATGTGTTTTTTTCTGACGAAGAGTTTTTGAAGCTCATGGGAGGCACGGATTATCTGGCGGATTTAAGGGATTATCTGCCTAAGGAACTATTGGACAGATATGAAGATCAGCAGATCATGGTGTTAAATACCATGACGGGAGAAACGATTGTGGCGGGAATCTGGCTTGAGAACAACGAATGGGTAAGGAAGACCGGATGGTATCAGGAGACCGCAGCCGTGGGGCTGGCGGATGGCATGAAGAATCCGGAGTTGGCAGTGGCACTGTTGGAGGAGATCCTACAGTAGTTCCGTCACGGCTGCCTGCGCCTGCGGCAGATGATGCGCTGTGGGAACGTGGATGACAGAGCACGATGGGAACAGGAAGGCATGGAGTATAAAGAGGGAATGGATAACATGGACGCAAATGAAAATGACAGAAAACATTATCGGGGAATCAAAAAGCAGACGGACAATCCGTTTTTGAACCTGTATCACATTGATGCCCTGGGACGGGACGGAACGCCGTTTCATTATTATTTTGCGTCCCGAAATGATGAAAACAATATCAAACACAAGACCCACAGTATGCGCCCCGAGGGCATGGCGGTCTACGCAGTGACAGAGGACGGAGAGAAACTGGTGCTGGTGCGTCAGTATCGGTATCCCGTGAATGATTATCTGTATGAATTGCCGGCGGGACTGATCGAGCCGGAGGAGACTGCTTCGGAAGCCGCCTGCCGGGAAATGATCGAAGAGACCGGCTGGAGGCTGGAGGTCTACGAAGGCGGAGAACCGGCTTTCCGAAGAGGATTTTTCCTGGCACAGGGGCTGACAGACGAGAGCGGCAGCATGATCTTCGGAACCGTGACAGAGAATGTGGGACAGCAGATGGAAAATACCGAGGATATTCAGGTGATCCTGGCAGACAGACAGGAAGTACTTTGTATCCTGCGGGAAGAACGGGTGTCCATGCGCTGTGGACTGATGCTGATGCAGTTTTTGAAGACAGAACCGGAAGCACCGTTTGCTTTTTTATATTTGTGACAGAACCCTTGGGCGATTTATTATTCGGAAATGCCCGGAAGAACCGATATTGTGAAAACGGCTATTGGTTATTAATTTTTATAAAGGAAGAGGTAAATTATGGCAATCAGATACATCGAACAGGACAGAACCTTCTGGTTGGACACGGAACACACCAGCTATCTTCTAGCAATTGTAGATCAGGAGAATTTTGTGGGACACGTATATTACGGTCAGAAATTGCAGTATACCGAGAATACACCGGCACCGGTATATTTGCTGCGTACGGGAGAAGCACCCTTCGTTCCGTCACAGAATAACAGAGAGCGTGTGTCATTTCTGGATTCTTTCCCCATGGAATATCCGGGAAACGGTCTGGGAGATTACAGAGAAAGCGCCATTTCCGTGCGGACAGCACAGGGACATGTAGGAGTGCAGTTACAGTATGTCTCTCATGAGATCGTAAAGGAGAAGCCGGCACTGCCGGGACTTCCTTCCACATTTCCGGGGGATGAGGACTGCGATACCCTGATCCTACATCTGGCGGATCCGGTCATCGGTCTGGCTGCAGACCTGATCTATACTACATTTGAAGAGGAAGATGTGATCACCCGCAGTGTGATCCTGAAAAATACGGCAGGGCAGCCTATTTATGTGACAAAAGTTATGTCTGCCTGCCTGGATCTGGACTGCACGGATGAAAAGTATGACATCCTTACCTTGCACGGTTCCTGGGGGAGAGAACGTCAGATGGAGAGGAGAAGCCTGATGCATGGTAAGCAGAGCGTTGGGTCTGTCAGAGGAGAATCCTCCCACCAGGAGCATCCGTTTATTGCATTGCTGTCAGAAAATGCGACGCAGGATACAGGTGAAGTCTACGGCATGCATTTTGTATATTCCGGTAATTTCCTGGCACAGGCAGAGCTGTCACAGTTCGACTCCATCCGTATGACTATGGGGATCCATCCGGAGAATTTTGTATGGAAGCTGGAGCAGGGAGAAAGCTTTGCTGCGCCCGAAGTAGTAATGACTTATTCTTCAGAGGGGCTTAGCGGTATGACACATCATTATCATGATATGTACCGCGAGCATCTGATCCGTGGAGAATACCGGGATAAAAAGCGTCCGATTCTGATCAATAACTGGGAAGCTACCTATTTTGATTTTAACACGGAAAAACTACTGAAGATCGCAGAACAGGCATCAAAGCTCGGCATTGAGATGCTGGTCATGGATGACGGCTGGTTCGGACACCGTAACGATGACAGTACCAGCTTAGGTGACTGGAAGGTCAATGAGCAGAAACTGCCGGGGGGCTTAAAATCTCTGGTGGAGCAGGTCAATGCACTGGGAATGAAGTTTGGTATCTGGTTTGAGCCGGAGATGATCTCCCCGGATTCGGAGCTGTACAGAGAGCATCCCGACTGGGCCATCGCCATTCCGGGACGGGCAGGCAGCTTATGCAGGAACCAGTATGTGCTGGATCTGTCCCGAAAGGAAGTCAGAGATCATGCCTTTGAAAGCGTGGCGGCAGTGTTGCACAGTGCCAATATTGAATATGTGAAATGGGACATGAACAGGCAGCTGTCGGATCTGGGAAGCGTGGAACTGCCCGCAGACCGTCAGGGAGAGCTCTATCACAGATATGTGCTGGGTGTGTATGAACTGCAGGACAGACTGCTGCAGGAATTCCCGCATCTGCTTCTGGAGAACTGCTCCGGCGGCGGAGCGAGATTTGATCCGGGTATGTTATATTACAGCCCGCAGATCTGGTGCTCCGATGACATGGATGCCATTGAGCGATTGAAAATTCAGGAGGGCACGATGTTATTGTATCCGCTGTCCACCATGGGCGCCCATGTATCGGACTGCCCCAACCATACGGTGGGAAGAGTGACTCCTTTTGAGACCAGAGGTCATGTGGCACTGGCAGGCACCTTCGGCTATGAACTGGACATTACGAAGATCCCGGAGAAGGACAGACAGCAGATTCCAGCACAGACCGCCATGTATCACAAATACAACGACCTGATCCGCAGAGGAGATTATTCCCGGATTGCATCATTTTTGGAAAACGGTAATTATGACTGCTATCAGGTGACATCCAAGGATCAGAAAGAAGCGTTGGTAACCTATGTACAGGTACTTTCCCGACCGAACTTCCACAGCAGGAGAGTACGTCTGAAAGGCCTGGCACCGGAGAAACAGTATCGCATCGAGGAGACCGGGGAAATCTTTGGCGGCGACGTGCTGATGCAGGCAGGACTGCTGGTGACACCTCTGTGGGGAGACTACCGCAGTAAGCTGATCCATCTGACCGAGGTGTAAAATTAAGGCAGTGACATGCCTTGACAAACGATTTTTAGAAATCTAATATGGAAGTATAATTGACGATTTATCGGGAAATGTGTAGAAAAATAGCGATAAGGAGTACAAAATTATGGCAAAAGCAGTAAAATTAGCAGATATCGCAGAGAGAGTTGGAGTCAGCACAGTAACAGTGTCCAAGGCACTGTCCGGACAAAAAGGCGTCAGCGAGGAAGTCCGGGAGAAGATCCGCAGCATTGCGGAGGAACTGGGTTATCAGCAGCCGTCAGCGGCAAGAAAAAGTCAGAACCAGAAGAGCTACAATATCGGTATTCTGATCTCTGAGAGATTCCTTGATAAATATGAATCATTTTACTGGCAGATGTACCAGGCGGTAGCTACCAGAGCCACGGCAAAGGAATGCTTTACCATGCTGGAGGTCATCGGAATGTCAGAGGAAGAGAACGGCAGAATGCCGAAGCTGGTACAGGAACGCAAGGTGGATGGCATTATCGTTATCGGTAAGATGATGGATACTTACCTGCAGCATCTGAATACAGAAGCCGGGATCCCGGTGATCTATCTGGACTATTATAACGGAAGGGAAGCCAGCGATTCCGTTATTTCCAACAGTTATTACGGAACCTATGAACTGACCTACTATCTGTATCGGATGGGACATCACAAAATTGCTTATGTGGGAACCCTGCTTGCTACCGAGAGTATTACGGACCGGTATTTTGGTTATCAGAAGGCTCTTTTGGAGCTGGGACTGGAGCAGAAAAAGGAATGGGTCGTGGACGATCGGCACATTGAGACAGGTAAGATCGATACGGTGAATATGTTGCAGCTTCCCAAGGATATGCCTACCGCATTCGTATGCAACTGCGATCTGACTGCGAGCTTTCTGATCAAGAAACTGAGAGAGAACGGATATCGTGTGCCGGAGGACATCTCTGTGGTCGGCTTTGATAACTACCTGTATCCGGGGCTCAGTGACATCCATATCACGACGTATGAAGTAGATATGGGAGAGATGGCGAGAAGAGCCATTCATAATATGATCAAGAAGATCACCAGTGATAATTATAAGTCCGGAGTTACCGTGGTGGAAGGCCGACTGGTACTGAAGGACAGTGTGTCTCACGTATAGACTGCGGTGCATTCTGCCTGTAGACGAAGGGTGTGACACCGGTGTGCTTTTTGAACAGGTGGATGAAATGATTGGTATTGTCGATGCCTACCATAGCCCCCACCTCGTGAATCGGATTATCCGTAGATAGGAGCAGTGATTTTGCTGCTTCTATTTTTTTCCCCTGAAGATATTGCAGCGGGGAAGTATGGAATGTAGCGGAGAATTCCCGACACAGACGGTAGCGGCTGATGCCCAAAGTCTGCTCAAAGTATTCCAAAGAGTGATTTTCAGCATAGTTTTCTTCAAAATCCGCTTTCATGGACAGCAGATAAGCAGGAATGGGCTTCACATCCCGGGAGACGGACAGGGCGGACAGCATCAGTTCTGCGAACATGTCGGTCAGTTCTCGGTGAAGCTGTATCTGCTCTGCAGGAGTCGGGGTGAATGAAAATTTGGTCAGCTGCTGCATGCGCTGTGAGACACAGGAACCGATGGGAATCGGATAACAACAGGTAAAATTAGCTTCAAATATGTTATAATAAGAAGAAAGTTCCCTTCCGCTTAAGAAAAACATCTGAAAGCGCCACTTTCCCTGCAGCAGTCGGAGGGAGAAGCCCTGACTGCAATCTAAGAACAACAGATGCTCGTGATCCAGGACCACCTCACTGTCCCGGGTGGTAAGGAGAGCACTACCCTCTAAGGTGTAGAGCAGCAGATAAGAAGGAAATGGGTTCCATTCATAATAAAAGGGATCTGACAGGCGGAATTCTCCACCGGCCAGAGGCAGTAAAAAGCCTTTTTCTTCCAGGGATACTTTGTAGATCTGTCCCAGGAGGATCTCCGGGGAACGTTGTCCCTCCACACCGGAGGAAGTGTGCTTCAATGCATTGAGAAAAGTGGTGGAAATGTTCATACAAAAACCTTGCCTTTCCGCGATCTTCAAACTTCGGCTGCTTTAGCAGCTTGTGCAGGAACAAAACTTCATGTGAAAAATTTATTTTTCACACTAGAAACATGCTTTTTGAAAAAAATAATTAAGCTTAAATACATTATAAGCCATTATTTAAGTTGTTTCAATGACAAAGGATGCAAAGAAAACAAAATTAGTTAATTAAATCAGCTAATTTAACTCAAATTAATTACTTTAATTGTATAATATGTACAAAATATAGGCATAGAACTTGTGAAAATAGAAGATAATAACGAAAATAGCAAGAATAAGAGATTAAAAACAAGAATAGTTGATGATTAATTAATATGATTATGTATAATTAAATTAAGTTACAAAACAGTAAACGCTATCAAATGTAACAAAAAACAAGGAGGCTAAATCCTCTCCTCGTCAGAGGACTCGGATTTTCCTTCGGAAAACTAGGAGGATTTCTTATGAAGATGAAAAAGTTTTTAGCTCTTTCCACAGCATCAGTCATGGCACTGTCTATGGCAGCATGTGGAAGCACAGACAACGGTGCTGCTGAAAGCAGTGCAAGTAGTACCCCTGCAACCGCAGAAGCTTCTACGGAAGCAGGAACCGCAGAGGCAGAGGTAACCGGTCTGAATTATGCAAACATTTCTTTGGGTGAGGATTACACAGACATTACTACAACCATTAAGGTTCTGACCAACCGTACCGACCTGTTAGAGGACGGCGCAGCAGTTCCTTTCCAGACTTACATTGATGCATTCAACGAGATGTATCCCAACATCACTGTTGATATTGAAGGTATCACCGACTATGCAAGTGATACGCTGCTTCGTCTGCAGGGCGGTGACTGGGGCGATGTTATGTTTATCCCCGCAGTTGACAAGGCTGACTTAAGCACATACTTCCTTCCTCTTGGAACTACTACCGAGATGGACGGACAGCTTAACTACTACAACCAGATGTACGAAGGCACTGTATACGGTGTTCCTTACACCGCAGGTGTTAGCGGTGGTATCGTATATAACAAGGCAGTATTCGAAGCAGCAGGAATCACCGAGATGCCTAAGACTCCCGAGGATTTCATCGCAGCATTAAAGCAGATCAAAGAGTATGACAGCTCTATCATTCCTATGTACACCAACTACGCAGCAGGCTGGGCAATGGGCGGCCAGTGGGATCCCGCTATCAGCGGCAGTGCTACCGGAGACAGCACTTATATGAACCAGAAGTTACTGCACACAGCCAATCCTTTTGCTGATCCCGGCGACGGAACAGGCGCTTACAACGTATACAAAGTAATGTACGATGCAGTTGCTGAAGGCCTTACCGAGGAAGACTACTCCACCACGGACTGGGAAGGTTGTAAGGGTATGATCAACAATGGTCAGATCGCTTGCATGGTTCTTGGCTCCTGGGCAGTTCCTCAGATGAAGGAAGCCGGTGACAACGCTGACGACATCGCTTATATGCCTTTCCCTATTACCCTGACCAGCGGTAAGCAGGCAGCATCTGTAGGCCCTGACTACAGCTTTGGTATCAATGCCAGCACCACCGAAGACAATCAGGCAGCAGCTCTGTGCTTCGTTAAGTTCATGACAGAAGAATCCGGATTCTCCTATGACTGTGGCGGACTTCCCGTTGCTATCAAGGATACCAGATTACCGGATTTCTATGCAGCATTCAAGGGTATCGACTTCGTAGTGGATGAGCCTGCGATCGAAGGCGAAGAGGATCTGTTAAACGAGCTGAACGCTGAAAGTGGTCTTAACATCAACAACAACGGTGAGACCAAGATGCAGGAGCTGGTAGAGTGTGCAGCAGATGGTTCCAAGACCTATGATGAGATCATCGACGAGTGGAACGAAGAGTGGACTTCCGCACAGGAGAGCTGTGGTGTAGAGATCCAGTAATTAATAGGTAACTAATTTAATCTTCTGAAGTGAGAGGGAACCATTTATCCGGTTCCCTCTTATCTAAGAGAGAAGGGTATGGAGGTATTTCGATGAGTGCAGAGACAATGAAGAAAACAAAAAAACCCTTCAGCATGAAAAAATGGGTAAAGGGCAGGAACGGACAACAGACCATCGTCATACTGTCCTTCATGATCATTCCCCTGCTTTTGCTGTTCGTGTTCACCTATCTTCCTTTTGGAGAGATGGTAAAATTCAGTTTTTATAAAATGAAATATGCTACCCCGGTAGACAAAAGACAGTTTGTAGGATTTCGGAACTACATCGACGTATTTAAGAAAGATGAATGCTTCAGTGCTTTGAAGCTGAGCCTTTATTACATGGCAGGCGCAATGGTGCAGCTGGTACTTGCGTTGTACCTGGCAACGATCCTTAGCTTTAAGACCAAGTTTGGCAATATGTTCAAGGGATTCATGTTCTTCCCTTATCTGATCAGTGGTATTGCCATTGGATTTATCTTCAAATTCTTCTACACCAGAGGATTTGTATTCGATACAGTATTACAGTGGTGTGTATTTAACTTAGAAAGTCTTCCGTTCTGGCTGAAGGACAAGAGCGTTAACAATATCTCTTTGGTGGCTTCCTCGGTATGGCGTTATTACGGCAACAACATGGTACTCTTCATCGGTGCCATCATGTCCGTGGACTCCGAGATGTACGAGGCAGCAGAGCTGGACGGTGCCAATAAATTCCAACAGTTTATACATATTATCTTACCCAGCATTAAGACCATCGTTACGCTGAACGTGATCCTATCTATCACAGGTTCCCTGAGTGCTTTCGATCCTCCCTACGTTATCACCAAGGGTGGCGGCGGAACCGCAACCTACTTCGTATTGATGGACAAGATCGCACATACCAACCAGCAGGTAGGTCTTGCGTCTGCCATGGCTGTGGTACTGTTACTGATCATTTTTGCAGCAACAATTTTACAAAAGCTTTTCTTCAAACTGGTATTTAGAAGCTCCGATGCGGATAATGAAGAATATACCAGAAGAAAACGTCTCAGAAGAGAGAGAAGATGGAAGAAGGAGGCAGTGTAAGATGGCAAAGATGAAAACCAACCACAAACATTACAGCGCAGGCGCTGTCATCTGGATCGTTATTAAGTATTTCAGCCTGGTATTCTTCTCTTTCGTGGCACTTTTGCCCATTGTATCCTGTGTCATCACAGCATTCAAGACCGACGCAGAATATCAGAGCACCAATGTTATGACCCTGCCGGAAAGCTGGCTGATCTTCCAGAACTTTATTGACGCTTTTAACCGTGCCAACATGGGCAGAGCATATCTGAACTCAGCGATCATCCTGGTATTTGTACTGTTAGGATCCATCCTGGTGGGAACACAGCTTGCTTATGTACTGAACCGATTCAAGTTCCCCGGCAACGGACTGGTCCGCAGTCTGTTCCTGTTTGCAACTCTCCTTCCCGGAATTGCCATGCAGGTCTCTGTATACCAGATCATGAGTAACCTTGGATTTATCAATCATCTGTATGGTTACATCATTATGAGTATGGGTACGGATGTTATCTCCATCTACATCTTCATCCAGTTCATGGAAAATATTTCGGTATCGTTGGATGAATCCGCATTTATTGACGGAGCCTCCTACTTTACCATTTACTGGAAGATCATTCTTCCGCTTCTGAAACCCGCTATCGTGACTTCGATGGTGCTTAAGGGAGTAGGCGTATATAACGAGTATTATTGCGCCAGTCTGTATCTGCAGGACAAGAGGACTCTCGGTGTGGTTGCAACCTCCCTGTATACTTTCACCGGACCTCTTGGAAGCAAATACAATCTGATCTGTGCAGGTGTACTGATGTCTCTGCTGCCTGCATTGATCGTATTCCTGCTCTGTCAGAAACAGATCTACAGTGGAATCACCTCCGGCGCTGTCAAAGGTTAAATTCAAAGGAGAGTGCGGAATATGAAAAATGCGGAAACCATGAAAATGAGAGAAGAGATCAAAAAGCATCTGACCGAAGGAATCATTCCTTTCTGGAAAGGGATGCGGGATGACGAGTTCGGCGGTTATTACGGTTTTCTGGACTACGATCTGAATCTGGATAAAAAAGCAGAAAAAGGCTGTATCCTGAACAGCAGGATCACCTGGTTCTTCTCCAACGCATATACACTGTTGAAGGACGAGAGCCTGTTGGAGGAAGCAAAGCACGGCTACGATTTCCTGAAAGACCATTGTCTGGACAAAGAATATGGCGGTATCTACTGGTCTTTAAACTATGACGGAACCCCGAAGGATACCACAAAACATACCTACAATCAGGCATTCTGCATCTACGCGCTGTCCTCTTACTATGAGGCCAGCGGGGATGCAGAAGCCCTGGAGCTGGCGAAAAAGCTGTTTACTCTGATTGAGACTACGTGTATGGATGAGGTGGGATATCTGGAAGCATTCACCAGAGACTTTAAACCGGAATCCAATGAGAAATTGTCGGAGAACGGTGTCCTGGCAGACAAGACCATGAATACCCTGCTTCATGTTTTTGAAGCTTATACGGAGCTGTACCGGGTATCCGGGGATGAAAAAGTGCGCAGACGCCTTCTGTGGATCATGGATGTGTTCGCTGAGAAAGTTTATAATCCGAAGCTCCACAGACAGGAAGTGTTTTTTGATAAGCATTACAACACCATTCTGGATCTGCATTCCTACGGTCACGACATCGAGACTGCATGGCTGATCGACAGAGGCTGCAAGGTTCTGGATGATCCGGAACTGACGCAGAAGATGTATGCCATCACCGGAGACCTTACCGCACAGATCTATAAGGTGGCATTCGACGGACACTCTCTGGCCAATGAATGTGACAGAGGTGTCGTGAATGTACACAGAGTCTGGTGGGTACAGGCGGAGACCGTGATCGGTTTCTTAAACGACTATGAGAAAGAGCCGGAGAAAACGGAATATCTGGAAGCCGCAGAGAAGGAATGGGCATTTATCCGTGATCATGTGATCGATAAGAGACCCGGTTCCGAATGGTTCTGGGAAGTGGATCCGGAAGGAAATCCCTATCCTGACCGCCCCATTGTGGAGCCTTGGAAATGCCCTTACCATAACGGCAGGATGTGCATGGAGGTCATGAAACGTATTCCAGAATAATTGATTTATTTTAAGAGAGGATACCTAATATGTTAGAGCGTTATTACATAGAAAAAGAGAAGCAGGAGAAGCTGCTTTCCCGGAAAAATGTAAAGTCTGATTTCTACAACGGTATTTATGACCGTTATGAATATCCGGTTCTGACCAGAGAACATATTCCCCTGACCTGGAGATATGATCTCAATCCCAAGACAAACCCCTATTTCATGGAGCGTCTGGGTATCAATGCAGTCATGAATTCCGGAGCGATTGAATTAAACGGTAAGTATTATCTGATAGCCCGTATCGAGGGAAATGACAGAAAGTCCTTCTTCGGCGTGGCGGAGAGTGACAACGGTGTCGATGGATTCCGTTTCTGGGATTATCCCATCTTGTTAGATGACACCTGCCCGGAAGAGACCAATGTCTATGACATGCGTCTCACCAAACATGAAGATGGTTACATCTACGGTGTGTTCTGTTCCGAAAGCAAGGATACTTCCGTAAATGATCTGTCCGCAGCAGTAGCGGCTGCAGGCATTGTAAGAACCAAAGACTTAAAGCACTGGGAGAGACTGGAGAATTTAAAGACCCTTCGTTCTCCCCAGCAGAGAAATGTAGTGCTGCATCCGGAATTCGTGGATGGCAAGTATGCTTTCTACACCAGACCGATGGATGATTTCATCGAGACCGGAAGTGGCGGAGGAATTGGTTTCGGACTGTGTGACGATATCACTCATGCAGTGATCGACGAAGAGCGCATGACCAGTCTGCGTAAATATCACACCATTACCGAGGCCAAAAATGGTGCGGGCGCTACCCCCATCAAAACAGACAGAGGTTGGATACATATCGCACATGGAGTACGTAATACCGCAGCTGGTTTACGTTACGTCATTTATGCTTTTGCAACGGATCTGAAAGATCCTGCAAAAGTGATCGCAGAGCCTTCGGGTCTGCTGATCGGTCCCAGAGGGGAAGAGAGAGTGGGAGATGTTTCAAACGTAGTATTTACCAACGGTGCTATCGCGAATGAGAAGGGGGAAGTCTTTATCTACTACGCATCCAGCGATACCCGCATGCATGTGGCAACTACTACCATAGATAAGCTTGTGGATTATGTATTCAACACCCCTTCCGATCCAGGAAGAAGCGTGGAGTGTGTGGCACAGAGATGTGAACTCATCCGCAGAAATGAAGAGTTCTTAAAACAGGAAGCAAGATAAATAATACAGCCTGCAAATAAAAAGTCAAGGCTAAAATGAAAGAACTTTGAAAATTTTATA
>NZ_JBKVQF010000011.1:0-107572 GCF_046969025.1 Waltera sp.
TGTTTTTTGCAAGTACAAATTACCTAAAAATGCAGAGGCACTTCCCAAAAGTTGCAGCGGGAAATTCCTCAAAGTTGCATAAGCTTCCCGAAGCCTGTTAAAGGCTCCAGAGGCATGTCGTTGCAGACATACTTTGATTAATAGTTACAGATATGTAATGCTGGTCTCATCGGTGCCCCTTGCAAGCCGGTGCAGCCGGTCGGTTCTGGAAGCCACCTGTTGTGGATCCTGACCGCCACAGACCAGTCTGACATATAGATCGTATGCAGGGTCTCCTTCAAAGTCACGGGATGTGTTATTGAAGATGTCCTGCTGCAGGCCGTCCGCCCATTCGGGTGGCAGATATTTTATCAGTGCCTGCCGCCAGCGGATGAGCTCCTCATCCAGCTCCAGTATCGTTTTGACCATCTCATCCGTGAGTTTCAGAAAGCTGCATACCGTATCGCAGTCACTGATACATTCCGTATGCAGCTGCTCTTTGATAACCTCATGCTCAGCCATTCTGTCCACCTCCCCTCTGAGCGGAAAACAGGTCATTGATACTGGATTCCCGGAGACGGTTGTTTTCTCCCGGAAACAGGATCAGGTGGCAGTGGTGCATCAGTCTTCCGACAAGGGCAGCCGTCATCTGCTCATCATACAATACATTGACCCATCTGGAGAATTCCAGATTTGTATTCAGGATGATGACTTTCTTCTCATGGATCTCGGAAAGGTAGTCAAACAGCAGCTGGGAACCTGTCCGGTTATAGGGAACATATCCGAATTCATCCAGGATCAGGATATCTGCCCGGGACAGTTTTTTATGCAGGGATGACAGGTTTCCGTTTTCCTGTGCCTCGGACAGCTGATTGATCAGTGCCGCTGTACGGAAGAACTTTACCGCGATCCCCTTCTGACATGCCTGCATGCCGATGCAGATGGACAGCATGGTCTTCCCTGTTCCGGTTCCGCCATACATCACAAGGTTATTGCCGGATCTGTAGAAATCCAGTGCTTTCAGGGAATCCACGGTAACACCGGATGGGAACTGTACTTCATCCGGGCGAAAGGCCGCAAAATTATGCTGTATGGGAAATCCTGCCGTATTTACCAGCTTTGCCACCCTTGTTGCTTTACGGTACCGGATCTCTTCACTCAGGAGATTGTAAAGATACTCCTGATGGCTTTCTCCGGACTGGCTCATTGCGTTATCAACGAGATTTGCTGACAGACGCAGCTGCCTGCAGCAGGAAGCAATGGCATCCCTGTACTCATCCATTTACGGCACCTCCCTTCTTAAGGAGCCTGTCGTAAGCCGACAGGTCGGCGGGCATCTGTGCCACATTTGGGATCCCACTCTGCTGTGGGAACGGCGGCATTTCCGGAACATCGGAATACAGCCGTCTGTACAGGTTTTTCAGGCTGTCAGGATCCGTGACCTGATATAGAAGTGCCTGGTTTATGGTCTGCAGGGCACTGTCAAAGCCGGTACGGTCGGTCAGCTCAGCCAGGACTTTCAGGATAGAACCTCTGTCTGCGCTGCTGCAGGTCCGCATATACTGCTTCATGTTTTCCGGCATCATATCAAAGATACCGCTGTGAAACAATGATCTTGGCTTTTTGGAAATGGATCTCAGATAGGGCAGCCAGTTCATGCTGGACTGCTTCTGTTCCCCATAGAGCCGCTGGTGCGTAACGACCGGATGATGTTGCATATCCATGACCTTTACCTGTGTGGCAGTGATCTTCAGCCATACATTCACACAGGTGTATTCCGGAGAGACAGAGTATTCATGTCTGCCCGATTCCAGTGTGAAGCGTCCCCATTTATCGGTAAGCACTGCCATATATCTGGCAGAGTCAAAGGCAATGTCCGGCAGTGGAAGGAATGCCCTGCGGTCTTCCTCATACCGTTCCCGGATCGTCTGGTCATAATGATAGTGTTCCCGTTCCATGTCCCGGTCAGCTTCCTCAAGCAGTTCTTTGTTGAAGTCAGCTAGGCTTGTGAAGCGGGGCGGAGGCACCAGAAAATTGCGCCGGACATAACCGACCTTGTTTTCCACGCTGCCTTTTTCCCAGCCGGACTCTGGGTTCATAAAGCGGTAACGGAATCCGTAGTGTTCGCTGAAACGTAAGAACCTGTCGGTCAACTGCCGTCCACCGTCTTTCAGGATCTTTGTTACGATGGTGGAGGTGTTGTCAAACCAAAGTTCAGTTGGGACACCACCGATGTGTTCAAATATGGCAATCATACTTTCCATAAAACACTCGGTATTTTCACCATACATCAGCTGGCAATACCCACCGTTGCTGTGTGGAAAGGAAAGCACCAGATATTTTCCTTCCCGGCAGAAGCTGTTTTCGTAGAACCTTGCAGTTCCAAAGTCGGCCTGCCCTTCACCGGGGTGATGGACTAGCGGCAGATAACCTTTCTTATTGTCAAGGTGCATCTGGGATTTACGGAATGCCACATACTGTGCCACAAGCCGGTAAGAGCAGTCAAAGCCATCGGCTTCCTTACCCAGTCGGCGATAGACGCGTCTGGCAGTGTGGCGCTGCTTCCGCGGAACCTTTTTGTCTTCCATGAGCCATGTATCGATCAGGGACTTATAGGGTTCCAGTTTGGGGCAGATACCTTCCGGATCCGGTGTCACTGGTTCCGGAGCATTAAAATCGGTCATGTCAAGATATTTCGTAATGGTCTTACGGTCATGACCGGTTTCAGTAATGATTTCAGGGATAGTTTTCCCTTGCTCGTAATAGAGCTGTCTGATAGAATGGATCTTGTCCATTGCAAGCATACTCCTTTTCTCCTTGAATGTTGTCCGCAACGACATTTCAAGGATACATAAAGACAGGTATGTCTGCAATGGATGTTTGATATTTTCCTAAATTCACAGGAACTGTGAACTTAGGAAAATACCAAACAGAACTCTGCAATAATAGGGAAATTCCCTCTGCAACTTTGAGGACTGCCCTCTGCAATAATTGGTATTTTTATTATACAAGAAACAGGCTGACGAAGGAGGAACTGGATTCCGTGCAGTGGCTTCCGGCGGATGTGACACTGATCGAAAAGATCAAAAGCTGTATGCCTTGAGGATAAGAAAAATTATTTATGACCAACGAAGAATTTCAACGTAGTAAAAGTTTTGAAGAGAATCTGAAAGAATGGAATCTGTTATCTCTGGAAGAGATGGGGGAATCTGTTAAGGAGGGTTCTCTTTATGTGATTGGCAACGGATTTGATATGCTGCATGGCGTCAGATCCAGCTATTACGATTTCAGCAGGACTCTGGGAAAGAGAAGTACGGTCCGGTTTTATCTGGAAAAATATCTGAAAACCGATGACCTGTGGGCGGATTTTGAAGGGGCATTGGGGAAGATCAACATAGAGGCTATGTGCCAGCCGTATATCATCGATAATTTCCTGGATATAAATGGGGCATACGATGAGGATGCAGGTGCGGCCGAGATCTATATGTCCGCAGAAATGGCGGTGGAGCCGATCCTTTCCATGTCGACGGAATTAATGGACCGGTTCCGTAAATGGATCGGCAGTCTGCATACCAATACGAATGACAGACCATTATGCAATGTAATCAAAGACGGGAAAGCATTAAATTTTAATTATACGGAGTTTGTTGAAGACTTGTATGGTGTGGATGCCGGGAATATTTGCTATATCCATGGCTGTCGGAAGAAGACTGGAAGGGGACGGCAAAGGTTGATTCTGGGGCATATTCCGGGAGCCAATGATGCGGCTTATGAATTTGAAGATGATTACTCTGCAATCGATAATCTGGATGAGCATGCCCAGCTATTATACGATGTGCAGCAGATCGCTTTGCAGATGGTTGTGGAGGCTGATGATACATTGACGAAAAAATGTAAGGAGATCATTCAGAGTAATCATGCCTTTTTTGATGGATTAGCGGATATCCGGCAGATAGTCACCATAGGGCATTCGCTGTATCCGGTGGACTGGGATTATTTTGCAGAGATCATAAAGTGTAATAAAGACAGGAACCGGATGCAATGGTTCTTTGGCTGTTATGGAACCGGAGATCTGGAGCGGGTACAGACTTTTATCAATACCTTTGGGATAAATAAAGATCAAGTCGCAATTTTTCGGACGGATACGATTCCTGTAACATTATTGGCGGATAATAAGGGGGAAAAGCCCAAGGCAAATGTTAAGCATCGGAAGGTACTGGCTTCCTCTGAGGATGGAAAGTGGCAGGTTGTCCGCGAGGGCAGGAAGGTCAATATTATTGATAGAACAGCAAACAGTTGCAGCTGTGCAAGAATATTTTCGACATACATGAGCGGAGCTGTTTTCGACTACAGTGGCACGGTGTTGCTTTTGGTGGCAAGAGGACTGGATGCAGGGGTATTTTTATTCCGGTTCGTCAACGGAGAATGGCAATATACAGGGGAACTGGAGCCAATCCCACATCAGGGAGTGATTACCAAACGTCTGCAAAAAATATTGTTGAGGGACAACCGGCTGATTTTTGTATATAACAGCAGAATCCGAAAATATGATGTCGAAACGGGAAAACTGGTATATAATAAGGCCGTAAGGCATGCTTTCGAGACGGAAGGCGAAGATTTGACACAAAAGTTTAAAGGGATATACAGAACAGGGTTTTATTAAGTTTTTCTGGAATAAAAGTGTGAATTTCAGGAGTATGGAGATGGCATTATGACCCACGAACAATTTGAACAGGCAGCTCAATACTGGAACAAAAAGGAAAAGATCACCATGCCGGAGGGGATGCAGACAAGATTGCAACATTAGATGATCCGGAAGTAATGAATGCAATGCAGAAGAAGTATGGAATAAGATAGCAGGAGATTCAAATGAACATCCAGATTTTTGGCACAAAAAAGTGCAACGATACAAAGAAGGCCGAGCGTTTTTTCAAGGAGCGTGGCATCAAATATCAATTCATCGACATGAAGGAAAAAGGCATGAGCAAGGGAGAGTTTACTTCCGTTGCGCAGGCGAACGGCGGCCTGGAGAACATGGTCAACTGGGAGGGGAAGGATCAGGACACCTTGGCGCTTATTAAGTACATTGCGGAAGAGGACAAGCTGGCAAAGGTGTTGGAGAATCCATCGGTGATCCGCACACCGATTGTCAGAAACGGAAAACAGTCTACGATTGGTTACTGCCCGGAGGTATGGAAGGGCTGGAACTGAGGAAACGTGAAGGAATGGGAGGATGATTAGAACAATTATGAGAGACCCGATGTTTCTTGCACAGAAATCCGAGAATGCGACGGAGACGGACAAACAGGTAGTGACAGATCTGCTGGATACTCTGAGAGCGAATCTGGATCATTGTGTCGGAATGGCGGCAAATATGATAGGAGTCCGGAAAAATATTATTGTAGTGGCAGCAGGACTCTTTCAGTTTGCCATGGTCAATCCGGTGATCACGAAGAAACTGCGTCCGTACCAGACAGAGGAAGGATGCCTGTCGCTGGAAGGCGTGAGACCCTGCACGAGATACGAAGAGATTGAAGTGGATTATCTGGATAGCAATTTCCGGAAACAACACGGCAAATACACCGGCTGGACAGCCCAGATCATCCAGCATGAAGTAGATCACTGCAACGGAATCGTTATATAAAAGGGATAATATTTTATCTATTTCTTGCTATTTTGATTGAAAATGGATAAAATATTAGCATGGTTAATTTATATCAAAAAACATGGGCAGAAATAAATATGGAACTTGCAAAGCGAATAGTACAGCTTCGAAAGAGAAAGAAAATTTCCCAAAAGGAATTCGCGGTCAGATCAGGTGTAAGTCTCGGATCGTTGAAGCGTTTTGAGCAGACCGGAGAGATTTCACTGCAGTCTTTTACAAAACTTGCAATAGCTCTTGGAGTGGAGGGAGAGCTGGAAGCTTTATTTGAGGAGGTACCATTTGATTCCATAGAGGAGATACTTCATGGACAGACTGAATAAGCTGGATGTATATTATCATGACCGGAAGGTCGGAACAATGGCATTATATCAAAACCGGCTTGCGGCGTTTGCGTATGGTGATGAATGGCTACAGGAGGGATTCTCGATCAGCCCATTTTCTCTTCCTTTGGAAAAGAGGGTTTTTGTGCCGAAAATAGATCCGTTTGAAGGACTGTTTGGTGTATTTGCGGACAGTCTTCCGGATGGCTGGGGACGTCTTCTGGTAGATCGACTGATGAGAAAAAACGGGTTGAATCCTCATACAGTAGGGAGTCTGGAGAGACTTGCAATTGTAGGAAATACAGGTATGGGAGCCTTGACTTACCGCCCCATGATTCCCTTAGAATCCGTTTATAACGAATTAACATTGGATGAAATCGCAAAAGAATGTGAGCGCATTCTTCAGACAGATACCAGTGAAAAGTTGGATTATCTATTTGCAAAAGGAGGATCCTCCGGTGGCGCGAGACCCAAAATACTATCACGTATAGATAACGAAGACTGGATTATAAAATTTCCTTCGTCAGAGGATAGCAAGGATGTTGGTAGGCAGGAGTACGACTATGCACTCTGCGCAAAAGAGTGTGGAATAGAGATGGAAGAAGTTCGTCTGTTTCCTTCGGAAAAAACACAAGGATATTTTGGAACAAAGCGGTTTGATCGGGTCGCTGAGGGAGAGAACGGAAAAGTTCATATGATTTCGGCAGCGGCAATTCTTGAGACGTCTCACAGAATTCCCAATCTGGACTATGATATTCTTATGAAACTAACTCTTCAGCTTACGAAATCCATGGAGGAGTGCGAGAAACTTTACCGTCTTATGTGTTTCAATGTTTTCGCACATAACAGAGATGATCATTCCAAGAATTTTTCCTATATATACAGGGATAGGGAGAAGCGATGGATACTTTCTCCAGCATATGATCTCACGTATTCCAATTCTATTGGTGGAGAGCATGCAACAACAGTAAATGGAAATGGTGTAGATCCTGGAATGGAGGATCTTCTTTCGGTAGCAAAAAAGATAGGACTTGGAATGACAAAGGCAAGAAAAACGGTAGCAGAGATTCAGGAATGTGTGCAGGAACGATTGCGGGACTATTTATCTGATAGGATAGAATAGCTCTTATAAACTTTGCCTGAAACATTATTTCTTTCCCTGCAGTATGCTAATGTTATCCTACTACAGGGGGAGGGGCAACATGGAGAGGATTCTGATCAGATACCGGGGGAGAATGGTATGATTTACATACCGGGAGATACGCATGGGGATTTCGCAAGGTTTTCCACTAAAAGGTTACGGAGAACCGGCATGGAACTGACAAAAGAAGATTACATCATTATCTGCGGAGATTTTGGACTGTGCTGGGCGAAGGATAAAACTTTTGAGTATCATTGTAAAAATTTTGCGGAGAAACCTTACACCATTCTGTGGGTACAAGGAAACCATGAAAACTATGATATGATCGGGGAATATCCGCTGGAAGAATGGCATGGCGGGAAAGCGCGGCACATTATCCGGGACAGGGTGATATTGCTGGAACGGGGACAGGTCTTCGAGATTGACGGCAAGACCTTTTTCACCTTCGGAGGGGCATCTTCCCATGACATTCAGGGAGGAATTATGGATCGTCAGACGGTGGATTTCGCAGAACAGAAGCGCAGGGCAGACCGGAATTATCTTCCCTATCGGATCCTTCAGGAAAGCTGGTGGCCCCAGGAGCTGCCGACAGAGGGAGAACTGCAGGAGGGCCTGCGCAATCTGGAACGATATCATTACGAGGTAGATTATGTGATCACACACTGTTGTGCCAGCACGCTGCAGGACCGGATCAATGCCGGGACGGGACGCTCCTGTGCCCCGGATCTGCTGACGGACTACCTGGAGACTTTGGAACAGAAGCTGCATTACAGGCATTGGTATTTCGGCCATTATCACCGGGACTGTCAGCCGGATGACAAGCACACGCTGGTATACTATGCGATACTGCCGCTGGAGCAGAAGGAAAGTGCAGCTGCAGTGCCAGTGCCGGGACAGATGGGAGGAGAAACGGATCATGGCAAGGGATGAGAATGTTAGAATTTTTCAGGATACAGAAAAACGGGTAAAGGAAGATCCGGGGCTGCAAGAGGCAGTGAAGCGCTCTGTGGCAGAACAGGTGCTGATCCCGGAGATGATGGAAGTCACGGACCTGATGCCGGAGCTTGCACAGAATCGTGACAGATATGAGAAGGATGCGGAAATCATAGTGTCGAAGAAGCGAAGCTATGAGGCAGCTGCCGGGTATCCGGGAGAAAGGGTATGTGTTCACAATTTTGCATCAGCGACGAATCCCGGAGGTGGTGTGACCAAGGGAAGCTCTGCCCAGGAGGAATGCCTGTGCCGCTGCTCCACCCTGTATTTTTGTCTGAATACGAAGGAAATGTGGGCAGGCTTTTATTCTCCACACAGATATGCGCAGGATCCGATCCACAATGATGACTGCATCTATACGCCGGAAGTCATTGTATTCAAATCCGATACTGCGTCACCGTCACCACTTCCGGAAAAAGACTGGTACTCCGTTAATGTGATCACCTGTGCAGCACCGAATCTGCGTCTGCTCCCGGCCAATGGGATGAATCCCGGAGACGGTAATAAGACCGTGAAGATGACGAGAGCACAGCAGCAGGCATTGCATGAGAAGCGTCTGACCAGAATTCTGGATGTGGCCGTGGCGGGAGGCAATGAAGTGGTCATTCTGGGGGCGTTCGGATGCGGAGCTTTTGAGAATGATCCGGAGGCTGTGGCAGCTGCGTTTTCCAATGTGATCGCTCGTTACAGAAAATGTTTTAAAACCATAGAACTGGCCATTTATTGTTCCCCCAGGGATGAGCAGAATTATAATATTTTCAAACGTGAGATAGATACGACATTGCGTTGACAAATGATAAGGAAACTAGTACTATAGTACCAAACAACACGTTGGATATTGAGGGAAGTAATGGAGAAGGAACAGGGAAAGCTTATTATAATTGTATCAGTCGTATTTGCTATGGTGCTTCTGTGCATGATCTGCACCTCAGACAGTGTGCCGGAGGTAAAGTCATTACAGGAGTGTACGCCGGACGCAGTCAGCGTCTTGGATGACGGCAGGGAGCTGTACGATTTTATATTGGATCAAAACGATGATGAGACGAAATCGATCGTGTTTTATTCGACACATCAGGAGATTGTGGTGTATGCAGATGGGAAGCTGATCTATCAACTGGATGCTGTACCCGGCATATGGGGAAATACTCCGGGCTGGACCTGGAATATTGTCAGGTTTTCAAGTAATGTGAGCAGCTTGCAGGTACAGTTCACCCCTTGTTATCCGGAAACGGCAGGCCAGCAGAAGACGTTTTATATCGGTGGCGGCTATAATATCTATCGTTGGGTGATGCGCCGGGCAATGCCTGCCTTTCTCATCAGCATGATGGTGATACTGGTAGGATTGTATATTAGTATTTATTGGATCGTTATCCGCTGCGGAAGCCGGATCGACGGAACCTTATTGTATCTGGGTATTTTTTCGATCCTGCTGGGAACATGGTCGGCCAATGAGACGGATGTGGCAACGCTGCTCCTGGCCAACAGGCAGGGATGCTCTTATCTGGCATTTGCTACGCTCATGCTGTTGCCGATGTCCTTTATCCTGTTTGTGAAGAGCTTTCTGGAGATCAGGGATGACCGGTTTTGTAGAATTATCTGTAATGCTAATCTGGCATTGATCGTCCTGACGCATATACTGAATGCAACAGAGATATATGAGTTCCGGAGAAGCCTGTGGATGACGCATGCGTTGATCATTCTGATGATTCTATACCTGCTGGTGGTCATCTGTAGCAAAATTGCCAGAAGGCAGCTGGATCAGAGGCTGAAGGCATGTGTAGGGGCACTGCTGCTTGTATTTTTTGCTACCATTGTAGATGTGAGTGGTTATTATAAAACCAGCAATGATGTAGGTGTCTTTGGCAGAATCTCTTTCTTGATCTTTATTGTGGTGCTGGGAATAGAATCCGCCAGACAGACGGTTGCCCGGCTGAAAAAAGGTCGCAGGGTGGAGGAGTTGGAACAGTTTGCCCTGAATGATTCCATGACCGGCATGTACAATCGAAATGCTTATGATTATTTTGTGAAAAATGAGAAGGATTTTGAAGGGTATGTCATAGTGACCTTTGACCTGAATAATCTTAAGCAGTGTAACGATCAATATGGTCACAGGGCAGGGGATGAGTATATTATCAACGCGGCACATATCATAGAGGACAATTTTGAACGCTATGGGAAATGTTATCGCATTGGCGGAGATGAATTCTGCTGTATCATTCCGAAGGGAAGATATTTTAAGATAGAACGTGTGATGCATAAGATCGATCAGGATGTAGAGATCTTGAATCATAAGAACATCATTCCCGTTCCTGTGGGAATTGCCTATGGGTATGCTGTATTCACGGCGGATGATACGGATCCGGAGAAGGTGCGTGAGCGTGCAGATGAGGATATGTACCGGAATAAGAAGGCGATGAAGCAGTCCTGACCAGAGAATCTACTCGATTGTTAACCATATTATAAAAAGGTTGACAATTGAAAAACACCATGCTATTCTAACAGAGGTTTTTACAAAAGACATCTGACAGAAAGGCATGGTTTTTTATTATGACAACACAGACAACAACTCGTAGCAAGACTTATGACATGGTATACATTGCAGTATTTGCGGTTCTGATCGCGATCTGCTCCTGGATCTCCATCCCGATGACGGTTCCTTTTACGTTACAGACCTTCGCAGTATTCCTGGCAGTCGGCGTACTGGGCGGTAAGAGAGGAAGCCTTGCGGTATTGATCTATATTTTACTGGGTGCGGTAGGCATTCCTGTATTCGCCGGGTTCTCTGGTGGTATCGGTCAGTTACTGGGCAACACCGGCGGTTACATTATCGGATTTTTATTCTCCGCACTGCTGATGTGGCTGATCGAGAAGCTGTTCGGACGTAAGACATGGGTGCTGGGTATCTCCATGGTACTGGGTCTGATCGTGTGCTATGCTATCGGAACGGTGTGGTTCATGGTTGTATATGCGCAGAATTCCGGAGCTGTCGGTCTGGCTACCGTACTGGGTTGGTGTGTAATTCCTTTCATCATTCCGGATCTGGTGAAGATCGCACTGGCACTGACACTGAGCAAGAGACTGTCTAAGGCTCTGAAGCTGAACGGACAGGAATAAAGGATACACCGGATATGGAAGTAACAACAACTTACCGGATCCGTCCGCATCACGGCATGTGCCTGTATTTTTTCGAAGGGAAGGGATACAGTGAAGGGTTCACTAAGCATATGGCGGAGGTGAAGGAATGGCTTCTGGGGAAAAACGGACCGGCATCCCTGCAGCTGGTCGGAGCGACGGATGAGATCTGCAGCGCCTGCCCCCATAATAAGGGTGGCAACTGCGAGTCTGCGGAGAAGGTAGACCGGTATGATGCGGGTGTATTGAAATACACCGGATTAAAGGCAGGGCAGGAAATGACTTTTGCGGAATTTGAGCGGATCGTGGAAGAGAAGATTCTGCAGCCGGGATATGGCAAGGTCATCTGCGGAGACTGCCAGTGGAGAGATATCTGCCACAAATAATGAAGAGCATTCCCATGCGGGAGTGCTCTTTTGTATTACATGAGATCTGAATTCAGTGATTATATGTTGATTAAACGTGAAGAGTCGGATATAATAAAATCGGAATGTGTGAGAATACCGTTGAACATATTAGACCGGATTTGATTTTAAGGTAAGGAGGATGTAGGCTATGGAAGTAATGGCTCAAGGGAACAGACATATTGTCGATTCGGATAGCAAAGTAGATAATAATGTAGTTCGCCAAAAAGTAATGGATAGCTATCAAGATATGTTGAGCGGAAAAGGTAGAGATTACAAAGTTTTTTTCGCAGAGTTGGAAAGCAGGTATAACGGAAAATAATGTATAAAGTGCAAATTCTTCCCAAGGCGGAAGAGGATATTAGCACAAAAAAGCGCACCTCCCCTTAGGTGCGCTTTTTTGTGCGTCTATAGCCGCACTGTTATCTCACGAAGAGGTAAGCCGTATATGCAACATACAGAAGCACGCACGCAGCCCCCTCACTGCGGGTCATGCGTCTGCCGGTACGGGCGAATACGAAGAGCAGAATGGCACTGCCAAGGAGCAGTACGGTGTCGATGACGGACTCTCCGAGGACATGCAGAGGGCTGATCACCGCGGACATTCCGAGGATAAACAGGATGTTGAACAGGTTGGAGCCGATGGCATTGCCCAGCGCCAGCCCGCTGTCTCCCTTTTTCGTGGCAACGATGGAGGTCACCAGCTCCGGCAGGGAGGTGCCGATGGCGATAATGGTCAGTCCGATGAAATTCTGGCTGACACCAAAATTCGTAGCTATGATGCAGGCTTTATCTACCACCAGATCCCCACCGAAGATAACGGCAGCCAGACCTCCGGCAATATACAAAAGGCTGCGGGGCAGGGAGAGGATCTTGCCGGGTTCGCACTCTTCTCTGTTTTTCCGGGCAGAATAGATCATAAATCCGAGATATACGATCATGCCCAGCAACAGGACAGCGCCTTCAATGCGGCTTAAGCTGCCATCTAAAAACATCAGACATAATACGACGGTTACCAGGATATTTAACGGCATATCCCGCTTCAGGATCTCTCCGTGGGGCATAAAGCTGTGCAGGAATGCGCAGATACCTACCACCACCAGCCCGTTGAAGATATTCGAGCCGACGACATTACTGATGGCGATATCATTACTGCCAGCCAGGGCAGCATTGATGCTGACGGAAGCCTCCGGCGCGCTGGTGCCCATGGCCACGATGGTCAGTCCGATGATGACGCTGGGGACCTTCAGGATCCCCGCCAGGGAGGAGCTTCCCTCCACGAAAAAGTCTGCACCTTTGATCAGAAGTATAAATCCTACGAGTAACAATATGTATTCCATAAGCTGTCCTTTCCTGCAGCAAGCGTCTGTATTCTTAGAAAAAAGTATAAAAATAGAGACTTTTACCGCATCAAAAATGATCGATAAAAGTCTCGTTGCTTACAATAATAACCGGTCCGACGGACGTGATGACGATTATCATTCCGGACAGCTTCATGTATCATTCGGTTACCATTCTAGGTTACCATTCTATCAGAAACCATCCGGGAACTACTCCCTCTTAACTGTGCCCTCATTCTACAAAAAAGGACAAGCACTGTCAACAGACTTTGTAAATCTTGACACTATTTTAACATGAACTCCACCTTCACGGGATCATGGTCGGAGTAGGAATAGCCGGTGTTTACATTCTCGTAGGACAGGCACTCGATATTGTCGGAGATAATGAATCCGTCCAAAGTTACGGTATAAGTTACACCGGGGACATATTCCATATCTGCGTTCCTGGCACTGTTCCAGAGCGCTGCCTGCTCCTCTGTACTTAACAGATCCAGGCAGAAAGCAAAATGCTCCGGCAGCTCCGTTCTCGGAAAAGGAAATGCCCAGGACTCACAGCTCTCCGTATCCTCTTCGGAAGCCTTCAGGTCGTGGTTAAAGTCGCCGCCGCAGAGCACATAATTGCCGGCTTCGTATTCTTTTGCCATATCATTGCACAGCATTTCAATCTGTCCCTGGCGGATGGCATCGCTGTTGCCGTAAGCGGACATATGCAGATTGAAGATCACCAGCTCCTTGCCATTGTCCACCGGGATCCGGGAGACGCTGTAGCAGCGGTCCAGATCAAAGAACTTGCTGAAGGAAGTGGAGATGGGGAAGCTTCGGCGCAGAGCGGAACTTACCGGGTATCTGGAAAACAGGCCGAGTCCGGATCTGCTGCTTCCGTGGGGCTGGGTAAACGGATAGAACAGGAAGGCCGAGTCGTAATTCTGTGCAAATACGGTAGTGTACTCCGACAGGCTGCTGCGCAGCATTTCATATTCATTCGTATGATAGCTTCTGGTGGCATCCAGATCGATCTCCTGGATCAGGGCAAAATCCGGGTCTAATGACTTCACCAGCTCTCCCGCACCGTTTATGGCATACTGTACGGTCTCAGGGCTCTCCGCCCAGGAGGAGGTACCGCCGTCCATGAAGAAGCTGTAATCCGGCAGATAAGCACCGAAACCGATGTTGTAGGTCACTGCGGAATATTCCGTATCCGTAGCCAGCACCGCAGCCGCACCTGTGGTGGTATCGTCGACCGGTGCCTCCACCACCAGTTCCTGATTGTCCTCGATCCTGTAATAACTGGCATAGAGGTAGACGATGTAAGCCAACAGTGCGAGGATGAGGATCCCCAGCACGATACACATGGTTTTTAATAACGTTTTACATAAATTTTTCTTTTTCATATCCTTATTTTAACAAGCCTTGCGGGAAATGGCAAATGTTAAAATTTCTATGAGAAATAGGCACTCGCATGCCGTTTTTGTATTTAATGATGTCGGGGTCAAAAGCCCCCGACTTTGATGCCTACGAATGGGACTTGTACCTGTCATTATAGTGAATAATGTTTAAGTAATGTTGTAATAATGTTTATATAATGTCATATATTATTTAAAATCCTTATTCTACTGTATCATAGGCAGAAATGCAAGTAAATTTTCACCTATGATGTAATTGTAATGTTGTTGTAATGTTTAGTAATGTTTGATATAGTTATGCCAAGAACATTATTATATGGAGGAGATTCATGAAAATCAAAGAGCTATATCCAGATGTTATTACAGAAGATACAAGTTATGAATATAAAGCAGTATTGAATCCGGATAATCCTATTAAATGGGCAAAAACTCTTATTGGATATGCAAATGATAAAGGAGGAACCTTATTTATAGGTGTATCAAACGATGGGGAGGCCTTTGGAATTGATCTTGAAGAAGTTGATAAAACAAAACTATTAATTTCAAGGATTAATGATAGACATATTTTTCCACACATTAAGATTTCATATATGATGAGAAGTGTGGATTCTAATGCGGAACATTTTGTATTAGCTGTTAAAGTTGCTCCTGCAGATTCTGTAATAAGATATAGAGAAGGAGATTACAATGAAACAGTTTTTATAAAGGGAGATGGAAATGCGACTCCTGCAACACCGGAAGAAATTATTTCACTTTCAAAGAGAAAATATGGTGTAGATAATGAGACAAGCGAGGTGGCATATACTGATAATCAGTGGTCAGAATACCTTAATCTTTGTAAGGAATACAGACAAGATAAATCTGCTCCAACAATGAAAGAATTGCAGAACGAAGAAATAGTTTCAAAAGATGGGTATGCAAAATCAGGATTTATAATGTTTTCAGACAACTATAATGAAGACGACACAATGATATGCTGCCGTTTATGGAAAGGGAAAAACAAGACAGGTATTGTTTTAGATAGCAGCAGATTAAGAGGTTCTATTGCAAACGTATTTGAGAATGCATTAAACTTTATTGAACGAAACACCAAAACAGGCTGGGTAAAAACAGAAAAGGGTGGACGGGATGAAATCAGATCGTATCCTAAGGAAGCTGTAAGAGAGGCATTGGTAAATGCCATTGCCCATAGGGATTATTCTATTTCGGGAACACAGATTGATGTTGATATCTATTCAGACAGAATTGAAATAGTTTCACCGGGGTCATGGTTACTGCCAAAAGATTACAATGCATATCCAGCCGGTTCTATACCGTCTATCAGAAGAAATGCCATCATAGCAGCTTGTCTGGATGTGGCAAATCTGATGGAGAGAGGTGGAACTGGTTTTCAAACCATGATGGAATCTTACAAGTCCAGTCCAGATGAATTACAGCCGGTAGTATCTATATATCCCGGATTTTTGAATTTGAGATTATATGACAGATTATTTAGAGATGAGGCTATAGAACTGGATTTAGAAAACCTTACAGATGCGGAAAAAGTTATGGCTATTCTTAAGATGGAAGGACCAAAGCCTATAAAGGAACTACAGATGTCTCTTAACTATCGGAGTAGAAGTCAATTCTTAAATGAAGTTATAAATCCGCTTATGAAATCAGGGGAGATATATAGGGATGGTAAGCCAAAATCACCAACGGCACTTATTAAAATCAAAAAATAAAAGAAAAATATAATTTGTCAGCGAAACAGGGCTGCAAATACTGATTTTGACCGGAGCGAGGCCAACACCGGGCATCTGATTATATGAAATGCACCAGACACTTGCCATATTTATTGGAAAAGGGGTATTATGATAAATATAAATAATAAGGAGGCTGATCCCATGAGGCCGATACCGGTGATCGGGGATCCGGAGCGCTATATAGACAGTGCGTTTGTGGATTCCGCGTTTATAGAATTGAAAAGTTGTGATCTGTGGGATGTGAAAATGCTGTATCCGATCCTGCATATGGACCATGCGGAAGAGAAGTGCTTCGTCCGTAAGGAGATGTATGAGAGGCTGGTGAAGGCGGCGGGGAATCTGCCGGATGGTTACCGGTTCCGCATCTGGGATGCCTGGCGCCCCTTTGCGCTGCAGCATGAATTGTTTGAAAAGTATTCTGTGGACATCATCCGGGATTTTCATTTAGAAGAGTTGCCGGAGGCAAAAAGGAGAGCTGCGATCTGCAAATTTGTCTCGGACCCGGTACCGGATACAAAGGTGCCTCCCGCCCATACCACCGGAGGAGCCATTGATCTGACGCTTCTGGATCCGGAGGGCAGAGAGCTTCCTATGGGATGTGGATTCGATGCTTTTACGGATAAGACCTGTGCAGCGTATTTTGAGGCACCGGAGCATGTACAGGGGGCAGAGGACGAGCAGGTCCGTGAAAATCGCCGTCTGCTTTATTATGCTATGATAGATGCGGGATTTACCAATCTGCCGTCGGAATGGTGGCATTATGATTACGGTGACCGGTTCTGGGCATATTACAGGAAACAGCCGGCCATCTATGAGGGTGTATTTACGAGGGAGGAAATTCATGGATAATCAGAAACAAAAGAAGAAAAAAAGTGTGATGGACACCTTGTCCGCTACCATGGTACTGGTGCTGATCGCACTATTGCTGGTATTTGTGGGATATACCTATCTGGCACTGAAGAACGGTTACACCTTGGATGACCTGATTGACAATATCGTGGGGAATCTCATCGGTGTGCTGGCGGCATTTCTGTTATTCGATATACTGAACAACAAGCTGACCCAGGATGCCTACGCCAGAGAGACCTCCCAGCAGATCACCAAGACGCTGATGGGAGAGCCGGAGATCCTGGATTCTTTCAGCGATGAAGATAAAAAGACTTTCCTGAAATCCACCATTACCTCCATGATAAAGGATGAAGATGCGGTGGATATGCTTTCTACCAATATGGAGAAATATTTTGACAGGGCAAGAGGCGCCAGGATCCGGAAAATGTTCGATTACACGATCAATCTGGAGCCGAATCTGACAGAGGAATATGTGAAAGCCGGTTTCCCCGGAGCCACAGACGGAAAGTATTACCTGATCGATGAGGAATTGAAGTTCAGCGTAAAGTGTCTGGGAGGAACAGACGAGAACTACGCGGGCGATGTGATCAGACTCGGTTTCGCCTATGATAAAAAGAGTCTAGACGGTGGATTGTTGGAGACCGGGCAGGATGCGGATTTCACCAAGAGCATTTTCAATGAGGATCTGGTGGTGGAACCGGAAGCTGTGGACTTCATCAACAGTATTCCCGCGGATAAGATACGGGATGTGATCAATGATCTGTTCATGCCGATCTTGCGAATTGACAACAGCGGAGATAATGACGACGAAGCGCAGTTCGAAGTAGAGCGAAAGAGCAACGGATTTATCCTGAAATTCAAGTTGGATTTTGACCGCAACGAGGCAAGCGGGGAGCATCTGGTCAGCATCTATTTCAAGATGCCCCGGGTATGGAACTCTATTTTCGAGGTGACTCTGGTGGATCCGACCAAGGAGCCCCATATCAAGCTGAAATACAAGAATGGAATGGATGTCACTATGTATTCCTATCTCAATAAGGAAAGCACTGCCAATGTCGGAGCCTGCATCCAGAGAGCCGGACTCTATGACATTGCGATCAAGGACGAGTGGATCTACCCCAAGAGCGGCGTGATCTTCCATATTAAGAAGGCGTAGAATAAATATGAAACCAAGATCTCCCCAAAGTATGCAATTATATAAAATGCTCCTATCCCGCGGGTATCCGGAGTCCTTCTGTGATCTGGTGACGAAGAATCTGAATACGGATTTTACGGCGAGCCGTATGATCGGTTATCTGTGTCATTATTCTGATCTGCCGCCGGAGGAGATCGCGGACGAAATGCTGGCGATCTTAAGTGACCGCAATCGTATTATGCAGAAGAAAGAACTGGAAAGTAATAATGCGGAATGGAATCGTATTCTGATGCAGGGACTGGACACGGAGGACGAAACCTGAGGAAATAAACGGATTTGTTTTCGGTTGCCATTGTAGCAGATTCCGATTATAATAAAAGATTGTAACAGCAATGACACTGAATTGAGGTTTTCAATGAATATAGTAGTAGACGGATATAATATATGTTATAAAACAACCGGTACCGGCGATAAGACAGTCGTGATCTTACAGGGCTGGGGTACGGATCTGGGAGTGTATGATTCCGTAGCCGGTGTGATAGACGGCAGCAGGTACCGTGTGATCCAGTTTGATTTCCCGGGCTTCGGCGGCAGCGATGAACCGAAGGAACCCTGGGATGTGGACGGATTTGCGGATTTTTTCTGCAGATTTATGGAAGTAATGCAGGTAAAGCAGGCCACCCTCATCGGGCATTCCTACGGCGGACGCGTGATCATCAAGCTGGCAGCCAGAGAGAGCATCCCTTTTGAGATCACGAATATTATCCTGATCGACAGCGCCGGTGTCCTGCCGGTGCGGACTACTGCACAGAAATGGAAGATCCGCAAGTACAAGATTTTGAAGAAATTCCTGAACATGAAGCTGATCTATGCCATGTTCCCGGAGGTGATCGATGACTGGAGGAGCCGACAGGGATCGGCAGACTACCGCAATGCGACACCCATGATGCGTCAGTGTATGGTGAAGGCGGTGAATGAGGATCTGACGGAGCTGCTTCCGAAGATCCGTCAGGAAGTGCTGCTGATCTGGGGAGATCAGGATACGGCAACTCCTATCCGGGATGCACATATTATGGAAGAGAAGATACCCAACTGCGGTCTGGCAGTGATCCCGGGAACCGGTCATTTTTCTTTCCTTGAGAAACCGGCACAGTTCCGGGGAATTATGGAGGCATATCTGAAATGATCATACGTGTGCTGATAGCGGTCGCGCTTGCTGTTCCGGCATATTTTTATACCATGCGGTATAACATTCATATGTTCCAGCAGAACGGCTATAAGAATAAAGAACACCTTCACTGGCTGAAGAAGAAGTTCCGGCTGCAATGGATTCTCTATTTTGGTCTGGCATTGGGCATTGTAACCTGTGTGTTTCCGTACCTTGCCCTTGAAATCTTCGAGTATCTGGTACTGTTCGTGATCATCGTGGTATATCGTGCCATGAAGCGGATGAATACGAAGAAAAAGCTGGTGTATACTGCCCGGGTCAAGAGATTGCTCACTACGGAGCTGATCCTTACGGCTGCGGTATTCGCTCTGGTGTGTGGATTGGGCGGAATGAAGCGGATCCCGGGGCTGTGCCTGATTCTGGTATCTGTGAATCTGTTTCTGGATATTGTGGCTAATGTCATCAATCATCCCATGGAGGCGGGGATCAATCAGCATTATATCAATGACGCTGTGAGAAAGCTGAAAAGCGTCCCGGGACTTACCGTCATCGGTGTGACCGGCAGCTACGGCAAGACCAGTGTGAAGTTCTATTTGCAGACACTTTTACAGGAAAAATATAACGTACTGGTGACGCCGGAGAGTTTCAATACGCCTATGGGTGTGGTGCGGACCATCCGCGGTTCCCTGAAGCCTACCACAGAGATTTTTGTCTGCGAGATGGGAGCCCGTCATGTGGGCGACATCAAGGAGATCTGTGATATGGTGCATCCTGAGCACGGTGTGATCACATCTATCGGACCGCAGCATTTAGAGACCTTTTTTAATATGGAGAATATCCAGAAGACGAAGTTCGAGTTGGCGGATGCCCTGCCGGAAGGCGGCATGTTGTTCTTGAACGGTGACAACGATTATATTCAGCAGCAGGCGGCTTCTCCCGCGTATGATCAGACTCCGGAGAAGATATTCTATTATTCCGAGACGGAAGGGACAGGATACTGTGCCAAAGATGTGAAGGTATCCCAGTTAGGTACGGAGTTCACGGTAGTGACCCCGGACGGCGAGAGCGAGAGATTCCAAATGCGTCTCATCGGTGCCCACAATGTCATCAATGTGGTGGGGGCTATCGCGGTCGCTCATAAAATGGGTATGACGCTGCAGGAACTGCGGATCCCGGTACGCCGGATCGAGCCGGTACCCCATCGTATGCAGATGCGGGAGCACGGTCTGGTGACGATCATCGATGATGCTTACAATTCCAACCCTGTAGGTTCTAAGGCTGCGGTCGAGACGCTGGCTATGTTTGACGGTATCCGGATCCTGATCACGCCGGGCATGGTGGAGCTGGGTGATAAGGAAGCGGAATACAATCATAAATTCGGTAACTACGCAGCGGATTGCTGCGATTACATCCTGTTAGTGGGCAGACGACATACCGAGCCCATCAGGGAGGGCGTGTTGGAGAAGGGATTTCCGGAAGAGAAATGCCTGGTATTCGACAAGCTGGAGGAAGCTGTATCTTACGCCTATGCCATTAAAGGGCAGGGACATAAGTATATTTTATTAGAGAATGACCTGACGGATAACTATTAGAAGATTCAGAGGCAATTTTGTGAAAGAGGTTCCGGATAGTTGGCAGAGAGTAGGAAAATTCAGGAGGGAAAATAAATGAAGACAAGAGTAGCAATGCTGTTTGGCGGCAAGAGTGTAGAACACGAAGTATCAGTGATCTCCGGTATCCAGGCTGTCATGAACATGGATACTGACAAATACGAAGTAATCCCGGTCTATATGACCAAGCGCAATGAAATGTACATCGGTGAGGAGATCGGCAAGATCGAATCCTATAAAAATATCGATGAACTGTTGAAAAAGTCCCAGAGAGTCATCATGACCAACGAGGACGGCAAGGTATTCCTGACTCCGTTCCCGGTGAAGATGTTCGGCGGAAAGAAAGCCGTGGAGATCGATGTGGCTTTCCCGGTAGTGCATGGTACCAACGTAGAGGACGGCGCTTTCCAGGGTTACCTGAAGACCATGGGCATCCCCTTCGTGGGCTGTGATGTGACCGCATCTGCCATCGGCATGGACAAATACATTATGAAAGCTGTCTTAAAGGAATGCGATGTGCCGGTACTGGATGCACAGCTGTATACTCTGGCAGATTATGCGGAGATGGAGACTCTGCTCGACAAAGTGGAAAAAGGACTGGGATATCCGGTGATCGTAAAACCGGTCAACTTAGGCTCCAGCGTAGGCATCAGTGTAGCTAAAAATCGTGTGGAACTGACCCACTCCGTCGATGATGCGTTCAAGTATGCGACCAAAGTGCTGGTGGAGCACGCCATCACCAATTTACGTGAGATCAACTGCTCGGTACTGGGAGATGAGAATGACGCTATTGCTTCCGAGTGCGAAGAACCCCTGCACACCAAAGATATCTTAAGTTATGAAGATAAATACGTCAGCAATGCCAAGGGCAGCGGCTCCAAGGGCATGGCGAGCGTATCCCGCAAAATCCCCGCAGAACTGTCTCCGGAGAAGAGAGAGGAAGTCCGGGAACTGGCAGTCAGATCCTTTAAAGCACTGGGCTGTAACGGTGTGTCCCGTATCGATTTTATGATCGATGAGGACAACGGCAAGCTGTATTTTAACGAGATCAATACCATCCCGGGATCTCTGGCATTTTATCTGTGGGAGCCGGTAGGAGTTCCTTACAAAGAGCTTCTGGATCGTATGATCCAGCTGTCTTTGAAGAGAGCCCGCACCGAGGAGAGACTGACCTTTACCTTTGACACCAATATCCTGAATTCCGCAAGCTTTGGCGGTTCTAAGGGTGGCAAATTGTAATAGCCGGTTTATGGATTTTATGATTATTTAATATATTTTTTAGCACTCACCACTTGCGAGTGCTAATCTATAGTGATAATATAATCTCTGTAAGAGGAACAAGCGACTGCAACAGCAGACAATTGTTTGAAAAGAGATGTGAAGTGGTCAGCCGCGCAGGGAACTGTGTCGGCTGATTTTTACATGGAAAACGTCTTGGTTGTGTGGCTCACCGGTTGGGCAGAATGGAGGGAATATGACGAAGACAACAAAAAGAGATTATTATGAAGTACTGGGTGTCAGCAAGACAGCGGACGCCGCAGCGATAAAAAAAGCATACCGGAAACTGGCGAAAAAATACCATCCGGATACCAATGCAGGAGACCCTGTGGCAGAGGAGAAGCTGAAGGAAGTCAACGAAGCTTACGATGTGCTGGGGGATGAAAAAAAGAAGAAACTATATGATACTTACGGTTTTGCTGCTTTCCAGGAGGGATTTAATGAGGAGGCAGCCAGACAGTATCAGGAGCAGTTTAAGAACGGAGGCGGCTTCGGCACCGATGGATTCGGCGGCTTTGGCAACGGCACGTTCCATTACAGCACCGGAGGAAGCGGTTTCGGTACCGGTGATTTCGGCAGCTTCGGCGGGGATGAGGATATTTTTGACAATCTGTTCGGACAGTATTTCAAGGGACAGAAAGGCTCCGGACGGGGCAGCCGGGCGAACTACCGCAGTAAAGGTCAGGATGTGGAATCCGGCATCACCATCAGTTTTGACGAAGCAATGCATGGCTGCGACAAGACCTTTACCTTAAGAGATCCGGCTACCGGCAAGTCCGAATCCGTGCAGGTGCACATTCCGGCAGGTATCGACACCGGTAAAAGTATCCGTCTGAAAGGTAAGGGTGGTGGAGGTTACTCCGGCGGTGAGAGCGGTGACCTGTATCTGAAGGTGACGGTACAGGAGAAGCCGGGCTGGGAGCGTAGAGGACAGGATCTGTATACCACGGTCAATATCCCCTATACTACTGCGGCACTGGGTGGAGAGATCCGAGTCCCCACATTGTACGGTGATGTCATGTGCAAAGTGAAGGAAGGTACGCAGTCCGGCAGTAAGATCCGTCTGAAAGGCAAGGGTGTGGTATCCATGAAGGATAAAAATGCCCACGGCGATCAGTATGTCGTGATCCAGATTCAGGTGCCTAAGAATCTGACCCCGGCAGCAAAAGAAAAATTACAGGAATACAAGAAGGTCAGTGGATTTTGATCCACTGGCCTTTTGTGTTTTTGATAAATGATAAAATTTTTCATTAAACGAAAAAAGCTGGAAATAGGAAAAATAGGTGTTTATAATATTCATTCATAAATAGAATAAACCAAAGAATTCGCACAGGAGGAAATGAATTATGTTGAAATGTTTAAAAAAGATTGATAAAGCAAAAACCGGTATTTTCGCAGCAGGCGTTCTGTTCGGAACCGCAGGCATCAAAGTACTGTCCAGCAAGGATGCGAAGAAGCTGTACACCAACTGCACCGCAGCAGTTCTGCGCGCAAAAGAGTGTGTCATGAAGACTGCGACCACCATCCAGGAGAACGCAGAGGATATCTACGCAGAAGCTCAGCAGATCAACGAGGACAGAGCAGCAAAGGCAGCTCAGGAGTTCGACAGTGAGGTTGAGGCAGCAGAGACTGCAGCAGACGCTGAATAATCCATCGAAGCTTACAACACAGAATAAATGACACCTGCATGCTCCGGCATCGCAGGTGTTTTCATGAAAGCAGGCATAAATTATGAGATTTTTGATCAAGCATGAGATAAAGGGGAGACTCAGGGTTCACATTCTGCAGAGCCGCATGAGCTTTGCACAGGCAGATACACTGCAATACTATCTGGATGGACAGAGTAATATTGTCAGTGCCAAAATTCAGGAGCGCACCCTGGATGTTACGGTAGTCTATACCGGTTCCAGGGAGGAGGCACTGAAGACACTGGAGAATTTTACGTATCAGAGTACGGAAGTGCCGGAGAACTATCTGGCCAATTCCGGCAGAGAGATGAACCGGGAATATAAGGATCAGCTGATCAATAAAGTGGTAATGCATTATGGGATCAGGCTGTTTCTGCCCATGGATATCCGTTCCGTGATCACCACAGTGAAGTCTTTCAAATATCTCTGGCACGGCGTGAAGACTCTGGCGAAGGGCAAGATCGAAGTACCGGTACTGGATGCCACTGCTATCGGTGTATCTGTGCTGCGTGGTGATTACAACACCGCAGCCTCTGTGATGTTCCTGTTAGGCATCGGTGAGATTTTGGAGGAGTGGACGCACAAAAAGTCTGTCGGTGATCTGGCGAGGAGCATGTCCTTAAACATTGACAAGGTATGGGTTGTGAGCGACGGACAGGAGATCCTGGTGCCGTCCACATCCATTAAGTCAGGAGATCTGGTAAGGATCCACATGGGCAATGTGATTCCTTTTGACGGCACAGTGACGGACGGAGAAGGTATGGTGAACCAGGCATCTCTCACCGGCGAGTCTGTTCCCGTGAGAAAAATCCCCGGTGGAACCGTCTATGCCGGAACTGTGGTAGAAGAAGGCGAGCTGACTATCTGTGTGAAAGAAAACGGCGGCTCCAGCAAATACGAGAAGATCATGACCATGATCGAGGAATCCGAGAAGCTGAAATCCTCTCTGGAGGGTAAGGCAGAGCACCTGGCAGATAAGCTGGTACCCTACACGTTCATAGGTACCGGCCTGATATGGTTGTTCACGCGGAATGTGACTAAGGCATTATCCGTGCTGATGGTGGATTTCTCCTGCGCATTGAAGCTGTCTATGCCGTTAGCGGTATTGTCTGCGATCCGTGAGGCAAGCACCTATGAGATCACGGTGAAGGGCGGCAAATACTTAGAGGCTATGGCAGATGCCACCACCATTGTATTTGACAAGACCGGAACACTGACCAAGGCACAGCCCACGGTGGCAGATGTGATATCCTTTAACGGGCAGTCTGCGGATGAGCTGCTTCGGATTGCTGCCTGCCTGGAGGAGCATTTCCCTCATTCCATGGCAAAGGCAGTGGTACGTGAGGCAGCCCGCAAGGAGCTGGTGCATGAAGAACTGCATACCAAAGTGGAATATATCGTGGCTCACGGTATTTCTTCTACCCTGGATGGCAAGAAGATCATTATCGGAAGTTATCACTTCGTATTCGAGGATGAACAGGCACAGATTCCGGAAGGCAGGCAGGAACTGTTCGATCATCTCTCTGAAGAGTACTCTCATCTGTATATGGCCATTGATGGTAAACTGGCAGCGGTGATCTGTATCGAGGATCCTTTGAGAGAGGAAGCACCGGAGGTCATCCGTCAGCTGAAAAACTTAGGAATCAGCAAAGTCGTAATGATGACGGGAGACAGCGACCGCATTGCAAAGTCCATCGCAAATATCGTTGGTGTGGATGAATATTATTCCGAGGTACTGCCGGAGGACAAGGCAAAGTTCGTAGAACAGGAGAAGCAGTCCGGCCATAAGGTCATTATGATCGGAGATGGTATCAATGATTCTCCCGCACTGTCCGCAGCAGATGTAGGTATCGCCATCAGTGACGGTGCACAGATTGCCAGAGAGATCGCAGATGTGACCATCGGCGCAGACAATCTGTATGAAGTGGCTACCCTGAAGGAACTGAGCAATGCCCTGATGGCGCGGATTCATAAAAATTACCGCATGATCGTGGGCATCAACACCGGACTGATCGTTCTGGGTGTGGCAGGCATGATCCCGCCCACCACTTCCGCTCTGCTGCATAATACATCTACCCTGTGGATCAGCACCAAGAGCATGAAGAATCTTCTGGACAAAGAAGAAGTATAAAGAAAAAAACATAGGCCATTGTAAGGGGAAGGATGAGTTCCCCTTGCGGTGGCCTGCATTTTGCTTTATAGTAAGTCTGAACTAACCACAAAGTGTAATACAATTCGTCGAGAATGTACGGTACTTTTGTAGGAATTATATGTTGCATATTTGCAGATGTATGTATATAATGATATAGTAATTCCTAGTTGGACGCTAGAGATAGGAGGAAGTATATGTCAGAACAATTATTACAGGTGCGTAACTTGTCCGTAAGTGTAGAGGACAAGCCCATCCTTCATGGAATAGATTTAGAGGTTCGTCCCGGAGAGACCCATGTCCTCATGGGACCCAACGGTGCGGGCAAATCCACACTGGGTTACACCATCATGGGAAGTCCCCGTTATGAGGTGACCGGTGGTGAGATCCTGTTCAAAGGGAAGGAATTATTAGAGGAAACTGCAGACCAGAGAGCGAAGGATGGTATTTTCCTGTCCTTCCAGAATCCCCTGGAGGTACCCGGAGTATCGCTTCGGAATTTCATTCGTAATGCCGTGGAACAGAGAAGCGGTTCCCGTATCAAGCTGTGGACCTTCAAAAAGGAACTGGAGCAGGCCATGGAAGTATTGCAGATGGATCCTTCCTATGGTGACCGTGATCTGAACGTGGGATTCTCCGGCGGTGAGAAGAAAAAGGCGGAGATCTTACAGTTACTTATGTTAAAACCCTCGTTGGCAATCTTGGATGAGACGGATTCCGGCCTGGACGTGGATGCAGTGCGTACCGTATCCAAGGGCGTGGAAGAGTACCAGAAGGACAAAAAGGGTGCGCTGTTGATCATTACCCACAGCACCAGAATTTTAGAGTCTCTCCATGTGGACAAGACCCATGTACTGGTGAATGGTAAGATCGTGGCATCCGGCGATGCTTCTCTCGTAGACGAGATCAACGAGCATGGTTTCGAGCGTTTTCTGGAAGCATAAGGAGGTTGACGATCTGAATGAGTGAACGTGAAAAGACATACGTGGAAGACGTCAACAGAAGCATTTATGATATCCGTAATGAGGAGAAGGACGTCTATCGTATTAAAAAGGGACTGACTCCCGATATTGTGGCGGAGATTTCCGAGAAAAAGAAGGATCCCGCATGGATGGCAAATTTCAGATTACAGTCTCTGCAGATCTATAATGAGATGGAAGTTCCCGACTGGGGTCCCTCTATTGAGGGTCTGAACATGGAAGACATCGTAACCTATGTAAAACCTAATACCCATATGAGCGCCAAATGGTCCGAAGTGCCGGAGGACATCAAGGATACCTTCGAAAAATTGGGGATCCCACAGGCGGAGCGGAAGTCCCTCGCCGGTGTGGGCGCCCAGTACGATTCCGAGCTGGTATATCACAATGTCAGGGAAGAAGTGGCAGCCCAGGGCGTAGTCTATACCGATATGGAGAGTGCCCTGAATGGGGAATATGCGGATATGGTGAGGAAGCATTTTATGAAGCTGGTGACCCCCAGAGATCACAAATTCGCAGCGCTGCACGGTGCTGTGTGGTCCGGCGGCTCCTTCGTATATGTTCCCCCCGGAGTGTCTGTGACGATTCCCCTGCAGTCTTATTTTCGACTGAACGCACCGGGAGCCGGACAGTTCGAGCATACCCTGATCATTGTGGACGAGGGTGCATACCTGCATTTTATCGAAGGCTGTTCCGCCCCGAAGTACAACGTGGCGAACCTCCATGCCGGCTGTGTGGAGCTGTTCGTGGGGAAAAATGCAAAACTGCGTTACTCCACCATCGAGAACTGGTCCAAGAATATGTACAATCTGAATACCAAGCGGGCGTTGGTGGAAGAAGGCGGTACCATAGAATGGGTATCCGGTTCCTTCGGATCCCACGTATCCTATCTGTACCCCATGAGCGTGCTGAACGGTAAGGGGGCCAGAGCGGAATTCACCGGCATCACCTTTGCGGGAGCCGGACAGAATCTGGATACCGGTACCAAAGTTGTCCACAATGCACCGGAGACCACTTCCTATATCAATACCAAGTCCATCTCCAAGGATGGAGGTATCAGTACTTTCCGAAGTTCCGTAGTGGTGAAGAACAGTGCGGCAAAGAGCAAATCCGCCGTATCCTGTCAGTCCCTGATGCTGGATGACAAGTCCCGCTCCGATACCATCCCGGCCATGGATATCCGTACCCAGGATGCCGATATCGGACACGAGGCGAAGATCGGCCGGATCAGCGATGAAGCAGTGTTCTATCTGATGTCCCGCGGTATCTCAGAAGAGGATGCCAGAGCCATGATCGTCAGCGGATTCGCAGACAATGTATCGAAGGAGCTGCCGTTGGAATACGCGGTGGAGATGAACAATCTGATCCGTCTGGAGATGAAGGGCAGCATCGGTTAATGTGGCAGGAGGAATGGAGATCAGTATGGAAAAAGAATATAATATGACCATTAACAGACTGCCGGCGAAGACCTGGAACTGGCTTCGCATGAACGAGACGCAGTTGGAAAAGATAGAAGTACCTACGGCAGGAGGGGTAAAGGTAAGCCTGCCGGAAAAAATAACAACAGCAGAAAATGAGGGATCCCAGCCCTGGAATGCGGATTTTGCAGGCATCCCATCCGGCATGGGAGAGGACATGGACGGTCTTCTGACAGCAGCGGGAGTGAAGGCACAACATTATGAGGCGTCTGAGGAAACCACAGAAGCACAGCCGTTGCTGTTGGATTATGCCTACGTACAAAATAGTTTACAGGCCGGTGCCGTAGCAGTGAGAGCCCGGAAAAACAGTGAAATCACTGTGATCCAGGATTTTGCTTCCGACAGGGAGGCAGCAGGGCAGGCGGCAGTATCCACCAGACTGTATCTGGAAGAAGGAGCGAAGCTCCGGCTGATCCAGGTGCAGAGACTGGGCAGTGATTTTACTTTTATGAATGATATCGGAGCCCTGTGTGAAGAGAAGGCTTCCCTGGAAGTGATCCAGCTGATCCTCGGCGGAAAGAATACTTACCTTGGATGCAAGACTACCTTACAGGGCAGAGAGAGCAGCCTGAATGCCGACACCGCTTATATCGTGGGCGGTGACGGAAGACTGGATATGAATTATGTAGCTGTGCATGAAGGCAAAAAGACCCAGAGCAATATGCAGGCCGGCGGCGTTCTGCGGGATCATGCTTTCAAGCTGTATCGTGGCACCATTGATTTCAAATGGGGGGCTAAAGGTGCAGTAGGCAATGAAAAAGAGGATGTACTGTTATTATCCAACGATGTGGTGAACCAGACCATTCCCCTGATCCTCTGTGCGGAGGAAGATGTGGAAGGTAATCACGGCGCCACCATTGGCAAACTGGACGATGAGCTGCTGTTCTACCTGGAGAGCCGCAGCATGAACAGAGAGCAGATCTATGAGATGATGGCTATGGCCAAGGTGGATGCGGTCTGCCGCAAGATTCCTGATGCAGCTACACGGGCTAAGGTACAGGAGTTCCTTGGCAGAGCCGGGGAAGAAGAGGAAGCGGAAGAGTAAGATAACAGGAGGAAGTATGACGACTTCAATCAGCGAGATCCGTAAGGATTTTCCTCTGCTTATGAGTAACGATGTGATTTATCTGGACACGGCGGCGACTTCCCAGAAGCCGTCCTGTGTTCTGGAGGCAGAGAGAACATTTTATGAAAAATACAATGCCAATCCCCTGCGCGGATTATACGAGCTGGGAGAGGCGGCAACCGAAAAATACGAAGAAGCCAGAGAGACGGTCCGGGAGTTTTTAAATGCCAGAGAGGCGGCGGAGATCGTTTTCGTCCGCAATGCCACGGAAGGCTTGAATCTGGTGGCCTACAGTTTCGGCTCACTGGTACTGAAACCGGGAGATGAGATCCTGGTGAGCATTATGGAGCACCACAGCAATCTCCTGCCCTGGCAGCAGGCGGCAGCCAGAACCGGAGCAGTGGTGAAGTATCTGGAGTGCACCGAAGACGGAAAATATACCGAGGAAGCTTTTAAGGAGGCACTGAGCGAACGAACGAAGATCGTTGCTATGACCCAGGTATCCAATGTGCTGGGCTGCAAAAATGATATCAAGCGTTTTGCACAGCTGGCACATGAGGCAGGCGCTTATTTCGTGGCAGACGGAGCCCAGAGCGTGCCCCATATGGCAGTGGACGTACAGGATCTGGATGTGGATTTTCTGGCATTTTCCGGGCATAAAATGTATGCGCCCATGGGAATCGGTGTGTTATATGCGAAGAGAGAGCTGTTAGAGCAGATGCCGCCGTTTTTATGCGGTGGAGAAATGATCGATTCCGTCAGCCGTACAGGAGCCGTGTGGGCAGAGGTGCCTCACAAGTTCGAGGCAGGTACGGTGAACGGTGCCGGTGCTTATGCCCTCGCAGAGGCTATCCGTTATGTGCAGAAGATCGGCTTTGATTTCATCGAAGAGAGAGAAGCAAAGCTGACAAAACTGCTGATGGATGGGATGAAGGAGATCCCTGCGGTGCATATTTTAGGATCGCAGAAAGCGGAGGATCATCACGGCATCGTGACATTTAAGCTGGACGGCGTGCATCCCCATGATGTGGCATCTGTTTTAGATGCAGATCACATCGCAGTCCGGGCGGGACATCACTGCGCCCAGCCGTTATTGCAACATTTGAAAGTATTGTCCACCACCAGAGTGAGTCTGGGCGTCTACAATACGGAAGAAGAGATACAGGCATTTTTAACAAGTCTTGCCGGGATAAGGAGACAGATGGGCTATGGAGAATAAAACGTTTTATAATGAGATCCTGACGGAGCACAATCTGCATCCGTATCACAAACACAAGCTGGAGGATGCAAACCTGGTGTTAGAAGGTGTCAATCCCAGCTGCGGTGATGATATTTTCCTGGAACTGAAGGTGGAGGACGGTGTAGTCGTGGACGGTGCCTTTGAAGGAGACGGCTGTGCCATCTCCCAGGCTTCTGCGGACATGATGCTGGAACTGGTCATTGGTAGAAGTAAGGAAGAGGCACTGCATCTGGCAGATCTGTTCCTGAAAATGATCAAGGGAAGTATCACCGATGAAGAGAAGGATGAGCTGGAAGAGGCCTCCGTATTGCAGGATATCGCCCACATGCCTGCCAGGGTAAAATGCGCGGTGCTTGGCTGGCATACTATGCAGGAATTATTGAAAACAGAAGAAAAATAGCTGATAAAAAGATAAAGATACATCTTGCACGCCCTTTTTGGATACGCTACAATGAAAAAAGAAGTGTAAGAAAAGCGGGGGTCTGTGCATGTTCCACATAGAGCTTATCATTGAATTCCTGGAAAACGTGATGAACAATATTGTCCAGGTGGCAATATTGTTCTTTGAATTTGTCGGAGTGATCGTTATTATTCTCTCCGGTCTGAAAGGGTTTTATAATTATGTGCGGCGGGTGCCGGATATGAAGATCACCCTGGCGCAGGGGCTTGCTGTAGGGCTGGAATTCAAGTTGTGCAGTGAGATCCTTAAGACCGTTATTGTCAGAGACTGGAAGGAGATCGTTACCGTAGCCGGTATCATCGGACTTCGTGCGGCACTGACCTTCCTGATCCATTGGGAGATCAAGGAAGAGAAGAATCATTCCTAAAAATCGGCAGCTGATGAAAATCGGCTGCTTTTTTTAGAATGATTTCCGGTTACCCAACAAAAGTCAATAAGTTTATCCAGATAAAGAGATTAAATTTGTAATGGTATATAGGTTAAATTTGCACCTTGGAAAAAAGCTGTCAGAGGACTAACATATAACGATAAAGTATGTATTTATAAAAAAGTGTAAAGAAATGCTAAAAAATCCGTTGCATTTGACACTTCGACGTGCTAAAGCTATCGATAGCATGAACGTAAATGTAATCGATTACGCATGCTTAAAAGGAAAGCAGAATGGAATTACAAAAGACACTTACTCCCGGGGAAGCGCTGGAACGCGTCCTGCGATCTTATCAGACCTACTACAATATCAAAACAGAGGCTGTAGAACCGCCATTCGCAGCCGAAGCAATCTTCGGATCCCATAATGAGCAGTACTTTCTGATCAAGAAAGCTAAGGTGGCAGATATTGACACCAACGAGACTGTGTATTTTGCCACAGAGGAATCTTTATCAAAGGATCGCCTTCTGGAACTGGACTCCATCGCCTGGGAACGGGGAACTGCCAACGTGCAGCCCTCATCCAATCATCGGAACAGCGATGTTGTCCTGATCATTCTGACCGGTCATGCAGAGGAGGATGCGCTTACACAGGTGAAAAAGTGCAAGCATTATCAGAGTTACCTCTGGGGATTTCATGGCTGGAGTAATTACCGTTTGATTGTCGCCGAGTTATCTTCGGGTCGGATCGTCCACAACCGCCACGGACAGATTCTGAAGAAGCTCGTGAAAAAGGCAATACAGTAAATACAAGGGACATGTGAGGAAGCAGTAATTTACAAAGTAAATTAACGGATTCCGAACAGTTTTAGAATTGCGAGAGCGGATTTTAGCGGAGCAATTCGTGTATTTGCGAAAAATTAAATCTGTGTATAAGAAAAGGAGAAACACAAATGACAGCATTATTAATTGTTTTGGCCGCTATCGTATTATTGTTTATCGGCTATGTGTTCTATGGCTCCTGGCTGGCAAAACAGTGGGGCATTGATCCTACCAAGAAGACTCCTGCTATTGAGAAGGAGGATGGTGTAGACTATGTTGCAGCAAAGCCCGCCGTACTTATGGGACATCATTTTTCCTCTATCGCCGGAGCAGGCCCGATCAACGGACCGATCCAGGCTTCCATCTTCGGATGGGTTCCCGTATTCCTGTGGTGTATTATCGGTGGTATTTTCTTCGGCGGTCTGCAGGACTTCGGATCTTTATTCGCATCTATCAGACATGACGGTAAATCTGTAGGTGAGATCATCGAGGATTCCATGGGATCCAGAGCAAAGAAGCTTTTCATCATCTTCGCACTTCTGGTATTGATTCTGGTAATCGCTTCCTTCGTTAACATCGTGGCAGGTACTTTCCTGACTGTGGCAGACGAAGCCGGCAAGACCGCTTTCGGTTTTGTGACCAATCCTACCGGTAACCAGTCTACCGCTATGATCTCTTTGTTATTTATCGTTCTGGCTGTTATTTATGGTTATGTGACCAACAGAATGGGTGTCAAGACTCTGCCCGCTACCATCGGTGGCATCATCGGTATCGTACTGATCACTGTTCTTGGCTTGAACGTTGGTTTTGCAATGAACCGTATCGCATGGATCGTATTCGTAGGTGTGTACATCGCTGTAGCTTCCCTGGTTCCCGTATGGATCCTGTTACAGCCCCGTGACTATCTGTCCAGCTTCCTGCTGTACGCTATGATCGGTCTGGCATTCATCGGTGTGGTTGCAGGTGCTTTCACCGGTACTGTTGCTTTCGATATTCCAGCTTTCACTAGCTGGGAGCCCAAGGCAGGACAGACCCTGTTCCCTATGCTGTTCATCACTGTAGCATGTGGTGCATGTTCCGGTTTCCACAGCCTGATCGCTACCGGTACTTCTTCCAAGCAGTTAGCTAACGAGAAGGATGCCAAGGCAATCGGTTACGGCTCCATGCTGATCGAGTCTGCTCTGGGTATCATCGCTCTGGTAGCAGTCGGTGCAGTATATCAGAAGTACTTAAACGGTGAGTTCGGATCTCCCGCAGCTGCATTCGCTGCAGGTATCGCATCCATGTTCGGTACCGAGACTTCCAAGGCATATGGCACCATTTACGCACTATTAACTCTGTCTGTATCCGTATTCGCGCTGACCAGTCTGGATACCGGTACCCGTCTGAGCCGTTTCATGTTCTCCGAGCTGTTCCTGAAGGAAGGCGAGGCTACCTACAAGGATGCCAAGGGCGCACGTAAAGTGCTGGCTCATCCTCTGTTCGGTACTGTTTCTATGGTACTGATCGGTTGTATCCTGGGTGGTCTGTCTCTGAGCCAGATCTGGGGTCTGTTCGGTGCAGCCAACCAGTTGCTGGCAGGTATCGCACTGATGGCAGTAGCTGCATGGCTGGGTGAAGTTGGTAAGAACAACAAGATGTTCTACTTCCCTATGGTATTCATGCTTGCTGCAACCCTGACCAGCCTGGTGATCACTGTAATCAACAAGTGTAAGGCTATCGGCGCCGGCACCGCTGCATGGGGTGACTGGTTCCAGCTGTTCTTCGCAACTGCAATGGCAGTGCTGGCAATCTTCCTGGTAGTGGAAGGCGCACAGACCTTCGCTAAGCAGATGAAAGAGAAGAAGGCTAAGAAGGCTGCTTAATATAAGCGCAAGATACAAAAGATAAATAAAGTTAAGCAAAGAGAAATCCCGGAGACTGTGAAAGGCCTTCGGGATTTTTATTGTGTATGCGGGGACCGCAGAAGCGGTGTCCGGAATAATAATGGATGCGGCAATCGCAATATCAGCCCCGCGTAAGGAACCGGGGCAATTCTTCAATGGGAATCGGCTTGGAGAACTTATAGCCCTGTAAATAATCTGCATGACTGATGATACACAGTTCTTCCTGGGCATCGGTCTCTACACCTTCGTACAGTACCTTGTAACCCAGACGCTCAAAGGCGGTAGAGAAGTAATCCAGCATGAAGCGGGAATTGGCATCCTGATCCGCCATCAGTAAAAGGCTTCTGTCGAATTTGACCACATCCAGTTTCAGGCTTAAGATCCGGTCGAAATTGGAATAACCGGTTCCAAAATCATCCAGATAAGTACATACCCCCAACTGTTTGAACTCACTGACGCATTCCTGTACCAGTTCGTATTCCGTATCGTTCTGGGACTCCGTAAACTCAACGGCAATGGTGTGGAAGTCGATTCCGGCGGCTCGTACGATGGATTTGAATTCTTCCATGAAGTCCTTTTCGCCCAGCTCTTCCACAGAAAGATTTACGGATACACGGGAGATCTGATAGCCCTCATCTTGCATGTGCTTGATCTGCCTACAGGTCTTATTCAGAATGATCATGCTGAGGCGGTGGATGTAGCCGTATTTTTCTGCCAGAGGAATAAAACGATCCGGGAATACCAGTCCTGTCTGTGGCAGACGCAAACGCATCAGGGATTCTGCGGTATCGTAAGTACCCGTGTGGACATTCCGTACCGGCTGACAATAGACCAGAACGCGTTCGTCATCTAAGGAGCCGTGTTCCGCAATATCCTTCAACTGGGACTTGATATAATGCATTTCTTTATAAGTCTGGTAATCTTCTTCCCCGAAGACACGATAGGAATTCTGCGCTACTTTTTCGGAAAAGTAATTGAATACTTCGTAGAACTGTTCCAGATTCTCACAAAAGTCCAGATGGTCGAAGAGTACCAGCTTGTAGGGAAGCTTATATTCTTCATAATATTTCTGGAACACCTTTTTAATTAGGGATACTGCCCTTTCTGTGGCATCCGGGACATTGTGGCTGTCCACTGCCAGTACGAAGAAGCTGGTGGAAGGATTGAACAACATACCCTTTCGAAAATAATCCGTCCAGAAGCTGTAGAACAGCTTTCCCATTTCCTCTGTCATGACGTATTCGAAATCCATGTCAAAGCGCAGGCACAGGTAGTAGGTATCCTGAGCGGTCTGTCGCTGCTGGCGCAGATATTCATCCAAGGATGTGGAACCCAGGGCACCGGTCTTCGGGTCGTAGGCGTTGGCATGGAGCATGTACAATACCACCAGAAGCGGCAGAAAATAGGTTGTGGCCAGGAAAGAAGTCGTATTCATGGCAGCTTCCATGACTACAATCAATCCACAGACCGTCTCAGTAAATATCAGCATATGGAACAGTGCGGTAGGAAGTCTGCGGCGGTAGCAAACCAACAGAAAGAGGATCACCGCCAGATACAGAAGATATCCGACCATAAAAGGAGTGGACAGGATATTTTCATACCAGATTCCGTAATGATCCTGATGAAATCCCCAGCCGGTCAGAGGAGATGCCAGATCGGCAACTCCGGTCACCACAAGGATGGCGAAGGACAGAAAGGTATATTTCCTGCCGATATTTTTCGGGAAGACGATCAGTATTTTCAGGTAAGCAATATAGAGACAGAACAGGGACAGAAGACTGATATGGTAGACGGCCCGGAGGATCCAGAGTAGGGTGTTCTGTCTGGAAAAAAGGTCGGCATAATAAAAGGCAATATTGGAAACTGCGGCAATGAAAAGCAAGGCAAAACAGGACTTGAAGATCCGAAAGGTCCGGCTCTGTTTAATGAAAGTCTGTCGGATCAGTAACAATGCCAGAAGACACATAACCACCAACAGAAAATCTGCCACGGGAGAGTAACTGTGGATGACGATATGATTTGTGGATAGTAACAGGTTCAACCCCATAAAAATTCTCCTCTCTGGTAATGTAGAAAATGAACAAACAATATAAAATGATTTTACAATATACCATAAGAGGAGAAATTTGTCAGTGGGGCAGCTGTGGGAAATTAGTCCTATTTTGAGCAAATGGGAAAAATTGTAATAGATTTAATGTTCGAAGAATGCAACGGCAACAGCACCCGGGCCCACATGGGTTCCGATGGTGGCACCCAGAGTGCTGACGGGAAGCTCCTTGGCATAATCTTTCCAGAGATGCTCACTGTCGTGAATGTATTTCTGTAAAAGTTCGTCACTCAGACCGGTATAGCCCAGACAGAAGGGCTTGGAGAAGTCCACACCGTCCGCTTTTTCAATTTCACGGATGAGGAAGTTACTGCCGTTTTTGGAACCACGGGCTTTTCCCAGCATAATGATCTCACCGTCTACGACTGCTACCACGGGCTTGATGGCCAGAGCACCCCCGATGAATGCCACAGTGGGGGAGATACGGCCCCCTTTTTTCAAGTATTCCAGAGTGTCTAAGAGTCCCATGGTGTGGATCTTATGCTTTTGCTCTTGCAGAATGCTTACGATCTCTTCCGCGGTCATTCCCTGCTTTTTCAGCTGCAGGCCGTATTCTACCAGAATCTGTTCCCCAATGGTGGCATTCAGACTGTCTACGACGAAGACTTTGCCTTCATAATCCTCGGCAGCGATCCGGGCACTCTGGCAGGTGCCGGACAGCTTGCTGGAAATAGTAACCACAATGACAGTTTCTCCGGCCGATACAGCTTTTTCGTAGGCTTCTTCGAAGACTGCGGGAGATACCAGACTGGTGGTGGGCAGAGTATCACATTCGATCAGTTTCTCATAGAATTCCTTATGACTGATGGTGACACCGTCAGCATATTCCTCCTCACCGAAGCGGATATGCAGGGGGAGAATCGTGACGTCCTCTCTTGAATTGTTCATATCGGATGCGGAGTCCGTGATAAAACGTATTTTTTCCATAATTGTTTCCTGTACTTTCTATATATAGTTATGATGAATATTCTTTCGGGCGGAAATGCGCCGGGGCATCCATCGGGATGGACATACGACATCGTTCATGTCACCTTGCTGTTAATTCTGTTGGAAAGCCGGTCAGGGTGAGTTGCGGATGGATCATTTCTCTGTGGGATGCTTGACAGAAAACTCTGTAAGATACTGCTCCAGATTATGGGAGATCCGTTCCAGAGAGTCATAGAGATTCAACCGTTGTTCTTCCGTCATGCCATCACCGCCGTGAGCCAGTGCGGAATAGATCCGGGAACTGATCTTTTTGACTACAGTATTGCCTTCTTCTGTCAGATAATACAGTGTGCGGTAGGAACGTTTATGTTCCGGCAGCTCGCAGGACACCAGCCCCTTGGAACTCAACTGGCTTAAGGTACGGGAGATGGCGGCCTTGTCTTCCTTACACAGCTCCGTCAGCTGCGTGGCGGTCAGCCCTTCCGGGTGCTTTCCCAGATAATACAGACACATGGTATAACCGGCTTTTAAGTCCATCTGTCCCATTTCCAGTTCTTTTAATTTTTGCAGATAACGGTGCAATTCTGTGATAGATACCACAAATCTTTCAAAACGATCCTGCATGAAGGTTCCTCCTGTAAAATGTTGACACTGCAACAACTTTATGAAGTGTAACACAAGGATGTTGATAAGTCAACAAAAAGAAGGGCAAAAAAATACCTTATCCATTAAGATAAGGTACTGATAAGAATAAACTATGCAATTTCCAGCCGCTGCTTTATTTTTCGGACATCATTTTCCAATACATTAAGCCGGACGCGAACCAGTTCATCATCTTCTTTTACTTTTAAGGCCCGGTCGAATTTTCTGGATAAATCTAAATGAGCTTCTGCAATTGTACAGATATTACGACTGACTTCATTCTCAAGAGTCAACTCCATATTGGTAAGGCGATTCGCCATAGAGAGCTGACCGGATTCCAGATTGGCAAGGCGCTGTTCCATGGCAATCTGACCGGATTCCAGATTGGTAAGGCGCTGTTCCATGGCAATCTGACCGGATTCCAGATTGGTAAGGCGCTGTTCCATGGCAATCTGACCGGATTCCAGATTGGAAACACGTTGTTCCAAAGAATCGAATCTTTGCTCCAGTGAATCAAGTCGCTGCTCCACCCTGTCGAGTCGCTGTTCGACCTTATCAAGTCGTTGCTCCACCCTGCCCAGTCGTTGGTCTATACTTTCTAATTTAATTACTATCGTCTCTAATAATTCCCGGTTGGTCATGAATTCTCCTCCTGTACATGTATACTAGCACAGTTCAAAAGTGCTGACAATTGGGCAATATAGAGAAAAAAGCGATTGTGCATTATTACAACAAAAAATATGATAAATGGATGATAAGCCCCAAAAACATGATATACCCAAGGAAAAAGAGTACGGCAAAATAAACAATGCCGATTGGAACGGTAGAAGAGCCAGAGAGAGCGGCTACGGTATGGATTGTACTGCGTATTCGTTTATGCTATGCTAAATAGCAGAAGTATTCCGGAAACGGGAATGCACAATGTGCAAAAAGCATAATGCACTAAAATCACATGGTGTGATAGATCGCATTGAACATAGAAAGAGTGAGGACTACAGCATGCTCAGACCCAGCATCGGTATTGATTGGGACGATGTTACCGCCCCGTTTAACAGTATCGCCATCCGTATGGCAAATGAAAAATATCATCCGAAGGAACCCTATCGCATGGAGGAAATCACTTCCTGGGCCAACGAAGGGCGGACTTCGGTGATCAAAGAATTCTATAACGATCCGGAACTGTACCGGAGGCAGATTCCGACCGAGGAGACGAAACGAGGGATCCGCAGACTGATGCAGATCGCGGATGTTTTTTTCATTACTGCGGTGTCACCACATTTTATGGGAGTGCGGGCAGAACAGATCATGACCCAGTTCCCGGAGCTTCCACCGGAAAATATTATTCTGGGAAGTGCCAAGGATCGTGTCCATTTTGATATTGTGCTGGATGATGCCATCCACAATATTCTGGAGAGCAAGGCGGAGTATCCGGTGCTGATGCGGAAGCCCTGGAATGCCAAAATGACGGGGCTGTTGTCCGTAAATACCATGGCGGAATTTGTCTCTCTGGTGAAGCAGATCATGAAAGCATCCACTTCTAAGACGGAGAAGATCACTGCTCCGGCGGTGCTGGCCCTGGTGGGGCCGTCCGGCTCCGGCAAACGGGAGATTACGGAAGCTTTGTGCGGTAGCCGAGGGACAGGCGCGAGCGAAAGGACAGAGAGTGGGGAGATTTTTGTCCGCCCGGTGAACTACTGCACGGAACCGGGGCGCTACGGCCACAAGTACGTCCCGGAGGAAGCCTTCGACCGGATGAACTTTTTTGAAAAAACGGCTTATGCCGGGGTACGGTACGGCACCAGAAAGGAAGACATTCAGACCTTGCTGGATCAGGGAAAGTTTGCGGTGATCCCCGTGGATATGTGCGGTGCCATTGCCATGAAGCGTTCCTTTCCCACCCATATTATCTATGTGGCGAGAGATAAAGAAAAGCTGATCGCCGATATCATTGATTCCGACTATGACACCGAGGAAAAGACACTTCGGATCCTGTCTATCGATGCGGAGAAGCGTAATCGCAAGATCTGTGATTATGTGATCCATAATGATACCATAGAAGGGGAACGTGTCAGCGGAGCGGAAGAAATCCGGCGGCTGATCCTGCTGGAAGGCGAAAAATACTGAAATGTACCGGGGAGCGATACCCGGAAAACGGAATAGAGTTGTACAAAACCGGATAGAGAAGGAGCGGGGCGGACGGATACGTATGGAAGAAAAACAGCTGAAATACTATAAAATGCATCATGATTTACAGGAACAGATCCGACTGGGAGAACTGCGCAGCGGTGACCGTGTTCCCTCGGAGAACCAGCTGGCCGCCGCTTATCAGGTGAGCCGCCAGACCGTCCGCAAGGCACTGGCCATTCTGGAACAGGAGGGATACATCTATGCGGTACACGGGAAAGGCACCTTTGTGTCGGAGCGGGTCCGCCCGGAGCATAAGTCTCACAACATTGCCGTGGTGACCACCTATCTGTCGGATTATATTTTTCCCCGGGTTATTCAGGGCATCGATGAAGTTCTTACGGCACAGGGGTATAGCATTTTATTAAAAAATACAAGAAACTCCCGGAGCCAGGAGGCACGGTGTCTGGAGGAACTGTTGCAGAAGGATATCGACGGGGTCATCATCGAACCCAGTAAGAGCCAGATCAGCTGCAGACATCTGCATCTGTATGAGCGGCTGGAAGAATACGGAATTCCCTATGTGTTTATTCAAGGCTGCTTCGACCAGATGGAAGACAAGCCCCAGGTGCTGATGGACGATTGCAGGGGAGGTCATCTGATCACAAAATATCTCCTGGATACCGGGCATTGCGATATTGCCGGAGTGTTCAAGGCAGATGACATCCAGGGACAGAACCGTCACCGGGGCTATGTACAGGCCCTGCAGGAAGCAGGTGTCCTCTACGATCCGGACAAGGTGATCTGGTTCCATACCGAGGATCGTAAAGTCCACCCACAGGAGGGAATCCGGCGTCTGATCTCCAAGGGAACCAGACTCGACAGTGTGGTCTGTTACAATGACCAGATCGCCATGCAGGTCATCCCGACGCTGACGGCCCGGGGGATTCGTGTCCCGGAGGACATTTCCGTCACCGGTTATGACAATTCCTACATGGCCATCGGCGGAGGTTTTCAACTGACCACTATCGTTCATCCCCAGGAAAAACTGGGAGAAATGGCGGCACAGCTGTTACTGTCACTGCTTCATGGGGAATCTCTGGGACCGGAAGAGAGAAAGATTCTCATCCAGCCGGAGCTTGTCGTAGGAAATACAACTTGTTAGCAGGAGCATACAAGTTGTAATATGGTAATATCGAAATTGTATGATGCCAGGGTCAAAAGGTCTAAGCCCATATGAGCTTGCTCATAGGTGGGTGAAAGACCTTAGGACCCGCCCCGATATGAGCATAAAAGTGGGATGATAATCCCACGATATGCGAATATTGGGTAGGATTGTGGGAGTGCGTAGCACGGAACAATCCGTAGGCATCAAAGTCGGGGGCTTTTGACCCCGACATCATTGTATTCAACTACAGGAGGTATTACTTATGTTACAGACAAAAAAATATCAATTCTGGTTTTGTACGGGATCACAGGACTTGTATGGGGACGAGTGCCTGGCAAAGGTAGCGGAGCACTCTCACAAGATCGTGGATGCCCTGAACGCTTCCGGTGTGTTACCTTATGAGGTGGTATGGAAGCCGACCCTGATCACTAACGAACTGATCCGCCGTACTTTTAATGAAGCAAATCTGGATGACACTTGTGCCGGTGTTATCACCTGGATGCATACTTTCTCTCCGGCAAAATCCTGGATCCTGGGATTACAGGAGTATCGTAAGCCCCTGCTGCATTTCCATACTCAGTTCAATGAGGAACTGCCCTATGACACCATCGACATGGATTTCATGAATGAGAACCAGTCTGCCCACGGTGACAGAGAGTACGGTCATATCGTGACCCGCATGCGCATGGAGCGTAAGGTTGTGGTAGGCCACTGGTCTGATCCTGTGGTACAGGGCAAGATCGCATCCTGGATGCGTACTGCAGTCGGCGTGGTGGAGAGCAGCCATATCCGTGTCATGCGTGTGGCTGACAATATGCGCAATGTAGCGGTAACCGAGGGTGATAAGGTAGAAGCACAGATCAAGTTTGGCTGGGAAGTAGACGCTTACCCTGTAAACGAGATCGCAGAGAGTGTAAATGCCGTATCTGCATCCGATGTCAATGCACTGGTAGACGAGTACTACGAGAAATATAATATTTTATTAGAGGGAAGAGACCCCGAAGAGTTTAAAAAACATGTGGCTGTACAGGCACAGATCGAACTGGGATTTGAACGTTTCCTGGAAGAGAAGAATTATCAGGCCATCGTTACCCACTTCGGAGATCTGGGTGCGTTGAAGCAACTGCCCGGACTGGCCATTCAGAGACTGATGGAGAAGGGCTACGGCTTCGGCGCAGAAGGTGACTGGAAGGTAGCCGCCATGGTACGTCTGATGAAGATCATGACCGCAGGCAAAAAGGATGCCAAGGGTACTTCCATGCTGGAGGATTACACCTACAATCTGATCAAGGGCAAGGAAGGTATTCTGGAAGCCCATATGCTGGAGATCTGCCCCACCATTGCGGACGGTCCCATCAGCATCAAGTGCCAGCCCCTGTCCATGGGAGACAGAGAAGATCCTGCAAGACTGGTATTTACTTCCAAGGAAGGTCATGGTATCGCTACTTCCCTGATCGACATGGGCAATCGTTTCCGTCTGATCATCAACGATGTGAACTGCAAGAAAGTGGAGAAACCCATGCCGAAGCTTCCTACCGCTACCAACTTCTGGACTCCCGAACCGGATCTGTATACCGGCGCGGAAGCATGGATCCTGGCAGGAGGTGCACATCATACCGCATTTACCTACGATCTGACCGCAGAGCAGATGGGTGACTGGGCAGCCATGATGGGCATCGAGGCTGTATACATCGACAAGGATACGAAGATCCGCGATCTGAAGAGAGACCTGATGCTGGGAGAAGTATTCTACCGCTAAAATATGCTACCCGAAAAATCTGTTTTCGTGTATAATAGAAAATAGTATTGCAGAGAACGAAATAAAAATCTGCAGGCAGAATCTGCGGGTAGAAGTTACCTGCAGATAGAAGAAGGGTATCGTAGAAATGTTAAAAGTGTTTTTGGTGGAGGATGAATTTGTCATCCGTGAAGGAATCAAAAATAATATTGACTGGAAGGCTCATGGCTATGAGTTCTGTGGGGAGGCCGGCGACGGAGAGCTGGCCTATCCCATGATCCAGAAATTGCGTCCGGATATCGTGATCACCGATATCCGGATGCCGTTTATGGACGGCCTGGAACTGAGCCGTCTGATCCGCAAGGAGCTTCCGGACACAGAAATCATTATTCTGTCCGGTTACCAGGAATTCGAATATGCCAAGGAAGCTATCAAGCTGGGAGTGGCCCAGTATCTGTCCAAACCCATCAATGGTGAGGAACTGCTGGCGGAATTGGATGAATTGTCGGCGAAGATCGAGGAGAAGCGCAGAGCCATTCAGATCAGAGAGCGGTATTTGCAGGAGATGGAGGAAAACAATCTCAGAGAGCGGAAAAAACTGTTCCAGGAACTGGTCACCGGAGAAAGCACCGTGGCAGAACTGTTGGAATCGGCAGAGATTCTGGGGATCGATCTGTCGGCACCCTGGTACAATATTATTCTGTTCAAGACCCAGTCTCTGCGTCATGCGCAGGATGAGTATTCCGGCAGCCTGATCCGGATCGAACAGGAACTGCGGGGACTGGAAGACGGCAGGACGGTGATCACCTTTGATCGTAATCTGGAAGGAAAAGCATTCTTATTAAAAGCCGATTCCGAGGAACAGCTATTGCTGCTGCAACAGGAATACATAGAAAAGATCAAGGACATTATGGAAGGCTATGAGCATGTGCGGTATTTCGGTGGTATCGGCAAGCCGGTGAACCGTCTGCGGGAGCTTCCGACATCTTTTGAACAGGCCAGTCATGCTTTTGCCCACAGATATCTGGTGCAGGACAGCCGGATCCTGGACAGCGGACATATGACGGAGGAAGCGCAGAAGGAAGATAATTTTGACATCAAGGAAGTCAATCCAAAGCAGATCGACCGCACAAGAATCCAGGAATTCTTAAAACAGGGTGACCGGGAGGAAGTGGTCTACTTCGTGGAAGAATTTTTCCGGGATCTCAGCAACAAGGCACTGCAGTCCAATATTTTCAGGCAGTATATTACCATGGATGTCTATTTCTGTGTGGCAGATTTTCTGGAAAGCCTGCAGACGGATACGCAGGAACTGGAAACACCCAATCAGGACGAGAAGACCCTGCAGGACAGCGATAGTGCGATCCATTACATTACCAGAATTCTGCAGAAAGCACTGGCGGTCAGAGATAAGGCTGCCAGCAGCCGGTATGATGATGTGGTGGAACAGGTGATGAAATACATTGATGAGAATTATGCAGACGAGGAACTTTCCCTGAATCTGCTGGCATCCCACGTGAATTTCTCACCAAACCATCTGAGCATGATCTTCAGCCAGCAGACCGGACAGAGCTTTATCAAATATCTGACAGACTATCGTATGAACAAGGCAAAGGAACTCTTGCGCTGCACCGGCAAGCGCAGCAGCCTGATCAGCCAGGAGGTGGGCTACAAGGATCCACACTATTTCTCCTATCTGTTCAAGAAGACCCAGGGAATGACCCCTACCCAGTACCGGGGCGGCACCAATTAGCCGTGGCCATGGATAAGGGGGATTCCTATGAGAAAAAAGATAAAAGAATTGTATGAACATTCGACACTGGTGGCAAAGATAAGATATTCCTATCTTTGCCTTCTGGTGCCTTTTGTATTGTTCCTGATCTTTTGCTTCTATAATTTATGGAACAATAACCGCAGATACGAGGATATGATCAATTCCTCCGTCATGGCCAGCCAGTTCAGCCTGGATTTCCAGAAGGATTTCGATTATGAGACTTATCTGCTGATCGTAGGGAACAAGACGCTGGAAGAGTCCAGTCTGCATGATATGCTGGTGGAGGCAGATGGCATCGTGGCCGGTCTGGAAGAACTGACGGAATCTCAGGAGAACCTGAAACGACTGACCAGTGTCAAAAAATATCTGAACAATCTGGAGACCTATATCGGCAGGATCGAGGACAATATCCGGGAAGGCAACCGCTACGAGGACAACATGGAAATCTGGGAAAATGATGTGCAGATTGTGACGTCTCTGGTGGGTGATACCATGTCCCAGTACATCTATTACGAGATCCGGGGGATTCAGGAGAGCAGGCAGCAATATCAGGATTTCTTCGTGAATATGATCCGTTTCTCCATCATTGCCTTTACACTGATCCTGGTTCTGTTTTTATTCTTATCCTATTATATACCGTTAAGTATCACGAGCCCCATAAGACGCCTTACCCAGGTGACGGATCAGGTGGCAAAAGGTGACCTGACGGTGCGCTCCGACGTGACGGGGGGCGTGGAGGCCCAGGTGCTCAGCGATTCACTGAATACCATGATCGACAAGATCAACGAACTGTTAGAGCAGGTGAAGACGGAGCAGATCCGGTTGCGCAAGGCGGAATTTGAACTGCTGCAGTCCCAGATCAATCCGCACTTCTTATATAATACGCTGGATGCCATTGTATGGCTGGCGGAAGCGGGAGAACAGAAAAAGGTCGTGAGCATGGTAGGCAGCCTGTCGGACTTTTTCCGGATCTCATTGAATCAGGGACAGGATATTCTGGATGTAAAAGAAGAACTGCAGCACGTCCGCAGCTACCTGGAGATCCAGCAGATGCGTTATCAGGACATCCTTCAATATGAGATATGTGTTCCGGAAGAATTAAACCATTGCCAGATTCCCAAGATCACGCTGCAGCCTCTGGTGGAAAATGCACTGTACCACGGAATCAAGAACAAACGTGGCAAGGGCATGATACGGATCGAAGGAGAACTGGACGGAGAGGATTGCATTCTGTTGATCACGGACAACGGCAAGGGGATGACGCCGGAGCGGCTGGAGCAGGTGAGGAAAGGCATCCGCAACCGGAAGGCCCGGGAGACCGATATCTACGGCCTGTACAATGTGAACGAACGTATCCGTCTGAATTTCGGCGAAAACTATGGTATCACCATTACCAGTACCTACGGGGAGGGCACCTGTGTCACGGTCCGGCTTCCGCAGCATTAAAAAAATGAACCACTATCGTAAAAAAATCAACTTTTTACGCCGGTGGTTTTTTTTACCATAAAAATTTCAACTTTTCCGTGAGGTATCTTCATGGTTTTTTCCCCGGATCCGCTTTACAATAAGATCATCAAAGAAATAGTTCTTTGGGGAACAAAAACAAATTGGGAGGTTACACAATGAAGAAGAAAATTTTAGCAGCAGTAATGGCAGCAACCATGGTATTCAGCCTTGTAGCATGCGGCTCCTCTGATGCAGGCAGCAGCGCAGCAACCGGAAGTGCAAACGCAGCAACCGGAAGTGCAAACGCAGCAACCGAAAGTGCAAGCGCAGGAACGACCAGCTCCAGCTCCTCCGGAGATATGATCAAAGTCGGCATCATCAATAACGACCCCAACGAGTCCGGTTACCGTACCGCAAACGATAAGGATATGAAGAATACCTTTACCGAGGCTAACGGCTACGAAGCATCTTTCGCATACAGCTTAAAGAACGATGAGCAGATCACTGCAGCACAGAAGTTCATTCAGGATGGCGTTGACTATCTGCTTCTGTCCGCAGCAGATACCGCAGGTTGGGATTCCGTATTGAAGGATGCACAGGATGCAGGTATCAGAGTTATCCTCTTCGACCGTACCATTGATGCAGATGAGAGCCTGTATGAGGCATCCATCGTATCCGATATGGCAAAGGAAGGCCAGACCGCAGTTGACTGGTTAAAGAGCCAGAACTTAAGTGAATACAACATTATCCACTTACAGGGTGTTATGGGTTCCGCAGCACAGCAGGGACGTACCGGTGCTCTGGATGACGCAGCAGCAAACGACGGATTCAATCTGGTAACACAGCAGACCGCTGAGTGGAACGCAGAGAAAGCACAGCAGATCGTACAGTCTGTAATCGACGCAGGTACTCCTTTCAACGTAATCTACGCTGAGAACGATGATATGGCTAAGGGTGCTGTAGCAGCTCTGGATAAGGCTAATATCTCCCACGGTGTTGGTAAAGACGTTATCGTTATGGGCTTTGACTGCAACAAGTGGGCTCTGGAAGAACTGAAGGCAGGCAACTGGAACTACGATGGACAGTGCAATCCTTTCCAGGCTTCCTATATCGATGACATCATCAAGAAGCTGGAGAACGGCGAGACCATCTCCGAGAAGACCATCATCATGGATGAGAAAGGCTTCGATGCAACCACCATTACTCAGGAAGATGTAGACAACTACGGTATCTAATCTGACGTAAACGACCAGAAGCGCGGCGCATGCTAGCTCCGCGCTTCTTTTATCAAAAGAGTAACTATTCAGAACCCCATTCGCAAAAGGCTCTTTCAGAGCCCACTTTATTGCGAATGTGGTTACTTCGCCCTATAAATATCATAAAATATTCTTACGAATGCCAGCATTCGAAGAACATTTCATGATATTTACATGGCTCTGAATAGTTACAGATTAAGGGGTGAAACTTTTGGACAATAACACAGTATTGGAAATGAAAAATATTCACAAAAGCTTTCCCGGTGTACGTGCTCTGAGAGGTGTGGACTTCCATCTGAACAAAGGTGAGATCCATGCGCTGATGGGAGAGAACGGTGCCGGAAAGTCAACCCTGATCAAGGTACTGACAGGTGTCTACAGCAAAGATGAAGGTCAGATCTTCATCGACGGCAATGACAAAGCCGTATCCATTCACTCTCCGCAGGAGGCACAGAAGCTGGGCATCAGTACGGTATATCAGGAGATTACACTCTGCCCGAATCTGTCCGTGGCGGAGAACATGTACATAGGACGTTCCAATAAGATCTATCAGAACTGGAAAAAAATGAATGAGGACGCAGACAAGATCTTACAGAATCTGGATATCCCCGCGAAAGCGTCCCAGCAGCTGGCAAGCTGTTCCATCGCCGTACAGCAGATGGTAGCCATTGCCAGAGCTGTAGATATGGATTGTAAAGTACTGATCCTGGATGAGCCGACCTCCTCTCTGGATGAGCAGGAAGTGACAAAGCTCTTCGGCCTGATGCGCGATCTGAAGGCCAGAGGCGTGGGTATCATCTTCGTAACCCATTTCCTGGATCAGGTATATGAAGTGTGTGACAAGATCACTGTTATGCGTGACGGCAGTCTGGTAGGTGAATATGCCATCAAGGATCTGCCCAGAGTACAACTGGTATCCAAAATGTTGGGTAAGGAACTGGACGACCTGTCCGATATCAAAGGCGAGCAGCCCACGGAACAGAAGACGGAGAACGGAGAACCCTTATTTGAGACCAAAGATCTGTGCAGCGATGCCGGAATCAAGCCCTTTGACTTCTATATTAAGAAGGGCGAGGTCAATGGATTTACGGGACTGCTGGGATCTGGCCGAAGCGAGTGCGTCCGCGCTATTTTCGGTGCTGACCGTGTCATCGGCGGTACGGTGAAAAAGAACGGAAAGCAGGTCAAGATCAATAAGCCTCTGGATGCTATGCGTTGTGGAATCGGCTATCTGCCGGAGGATCGTAAGCGTGACGGTATCGTAGGTGACTTGTCCGTAAGAGAGAATATTATCCTGGCATTACAGGTACTTCGTGGATTCTTCCACCCTATTTCCAAGGCGGAAGCTAATAAATTTGCAGACGAATACATCAAACTGCTGGATATCAAGACGGCATCGGCCGAGACACCCATCAAGTCGCTGTCCGGCGGTAATCAGCAGAAGGTAATCTTAGCCAGATGGCTTCTGACCCATCCGGAATATCTGATTCTGGATGAGCCCACCAGAGGTATCGATGTCGGTACCAAGGTGGATATCCAGAAGCTGGTACTGAAGCTGGCAAGTGAAGGCATGAGCGTGACCTTCATCTCTTCCGAGACCGACGAGATGCTCCGTACCTGCTCCCGACTGGTAGTCATGAGAGACCGCAAGGTGGTAGGAGAATTGTCCGGAGAAGATCTGACCCAGACCAAGATTATGAGTACGATTGCCGGAGGTGAAAGTAAGCATGAGTAATGAAAAGAAAGTAGAAAAAGGTAATAAAAATTTCCTGAGCGGATTGTTCCGGCAGCAGATTTTCATTCCCATTGCAGCCCTGATAATCCTGGCAGTATTCAATCTGATCGCAGACCCCAGTTTCTTCAAGATCACACTGGGATATAACAGCGCAGGAGATCCGGTATTGTCCGGTTACCTGATGACGATCCTGGACTACGGTTCCGAACTGGCTATTTTAGCCATTGGCATGACACTGGTCACTGCAGCTTCCGGCGGACAGGATATCAGCGTGGGCGCTACCATTGCCATCGCAGGCAGCGTGATCTTACGAGTACTGTGTGGTACGAATTCCAGACCAGATACCCTGCAGGCCCCCATTATCGTAGCATTTCTGGTAGCCTGTGTGGTAGCCATGCTCTTCGGTGCCTTTAACGGTGCCCTGGTAGCATATTTCAAGATCCAGCCCATGGTAGCGACCCTGATCCTCTATACGGCAGGACGTTCCATTGCAGCATGGATCAACAACAACGAGCTTCCTATTGTAAGTGATCCGACCTTCAGCTATTTCGGTGGATTTATTCCGGGAATTCCCATTCCCACACCGTTCTTCATTGCAGCGGTCTGTGTACTGGTGATCTTCCTGGTATTGAAGTTCACAACACTGGGACTTTACACCCAGTCTGTTGGTATCAATGAGAATTCCTCCAAGTTAAACGGACTGAATCCCACATTTATCAAGTTCCTGACCTTTGTGATCCTGGGACTGTGTGTAGCGGTAGCAGCACTGATCAAAGTAAGCCGTCTGTCCTCCATCAACTACTCCGTTATTGCAAAGGATATCGAGATGGATGCCATCCTGGCAGTAGCTTTGGGAGGCAACTCTTTAAGCGGTGGTAAGTTCAACATGGCAGCTTCCATTCTGGGTGCTTATGTCATCCAGTTCCTAACCACCACCTTGTACAAATTCGACGTACAGTCCGATGCACTTCCTGCTTACAAGGCGGTAGTGGTTATCCTGCTGGTAGTCTTAAGTACTCCCAAGGTAAGAGAATGGCTGTCCGCTTTCGGCAAGAAGCTGAAGCAGGGCAAGGCTGTAAAGGAGGTTGGCTGATATGGGTAAGAAGTTAAAAAATATGACAGATACCAATCTGCTGCTGACCATCACGATCGTAGTATTCTTCGTAATGTATATCGGAGCCATCGTGTTCCAGGGAAAAGGCTTCTTAAAACCTCAGACATTTTTCAACATTCTGAACGCTAACGCAGCACTGATCATTCTGTCCTGCGGCATGAGTTTAGTCATGATTACCGGTGGAATCGATATTTCCGTCGGCGGTGTGGTGGCACTGGTCAGCATGAGCTGCGCCGTATATCTGGACTTCGGCGGCGGTAATGTATTTGTATCCATGTTACTGGCAGTAGCCATTGGCCTTGCTTTCGGTATCGTACAGGGCTTCCTGGTAGCATACCTGGATATCCAGCCCTTTATCGTGACCCTGGCGGGTATGTTCTTCGCCAGAGGTATGACAACGATCGTAAATACCAAACCTTTCAACGTAGCCAACGAAAGTTTCACTGCTTTGAAGGAAACCCGTGTGATCGTTCCAGGAATGGGCTCCGTGAACAAACTGGGCAATTACGTCAATGCTTATGTGGAGATCGGTGTGATTGTGGCGCTTTTAGTAGTCATTCTGATGTTTATCATGCTTCGCTGGACCAAGATGGGCCGCAGCTTCTATGCGGTAGGCGGTAACAATCAGAGCGCGCTGATGTTAGGTATCAATGTGAAGAGAACCAAGTTCATGTCCCATCTGCTCTGCGGACTGTTGGCAGGTATCGGCGGTTATGTGTACTTCCTGCATGTAGGAAGCGGATCTGCTTCTCATGCCAGCGGCATGGAGATGAACGCCATTGCATCCTCCATCATCGGCGGTACGATGCTGACTGGTGGTGTCGGCAATATCATCGGAACCTTCTTCGGTGTATTGTCCCTGAGCACCATCCAGAATATCGTATCCAGTGCAGGTCTGGATCAGGCATGGTGGACCGGTATCACCATTGCAGCTATGCTGTGTCTGTTCCTGGTAGTACAGAGTGTGGTCATCGCAAGAAAAAAGAAAATGCTACAGAACAAATAAAAGCAGCTGAAAATAGGGAGGAGCGGAAAGAGCGTGGCTGGTGTGCAGTCACACTCTTTTTCCGCTAGTAAAAGGAATCCACCGAATATCAGGGGGTAGAAGTTATGAAAAAAACGAAGGTAAAAAAGCAGAAAACTCTGAAAAAGCAGGGATGCAGCCTGTTCCTGTTGTTGATGCTGCTGGCACTGGCACCGGTAGTTTTGGCAACAGTGATCCTCAGTACCACATCTTTACGTCTGACCAGAACGAATCTGGAAGGCAGTGTGCAGACCACACTGCATGTAACTGCGGATAATCTGGCAAAATACTGTAAGGAAAATGAGATCACGGCAATGAATGCCAGCGGTTATTATGAGTACCTGGACAGCCTGAAGGAAGAAGGCCTGGAGATGGCCATTCTTGCAGACGGCATTCCGGCTACCACATCCATTAAAAATGAAAATGACTATCGTATCCGTGAAATCCCCATGGATCAGGATCTTGGGACGGAGGGATATTATGATAAAAATGTAGTGATTGAGGGAAATACTTATTATGGTTATTATATCCCGATTATGAATAACGGACAGATCACTGCAGTGGCTTTTGCGGCGGAACGGAAAAATGAGATCACCGATGCCCTGTGGGAGATCGAGGTTGTATTCATGGTCTGCGCAGTGGGCATGGTGATCCTGTTTGGTGTTATCTGCTTTTTCCTGAGCAGAGCACTGTCGGGCAAGATGAAAGAGACCGGCAGCAGGGTGGATGCCCTGGCGGAAGGTGATCTGAGTGCCAGAAAAGAATCCGACAGTATTGTCCGGGAGATCCGTAATCTGTTACAGAATACCTCACAGATGCAGCGGAATCTGGCACAGGTCATCGGCGGTGTACAGGAGGTATCCGGAGAACTTCTAAACAGTGTACGGCAGGTGGCAGAGGGAAGCGATGCCACCACAGAACAGGCTGGACAGATCAGTCAGGCGATGGAGCAGCTGTCTTCCGCAGCGGAGGAAATGGCGGAAAATGTGCAGAATATCAGTGACCGTATGGATGAGATCGGAGAGGCGGTCAATGACATCAGTGTCAGTGCCGGACAGCTGCAGAAGGATTCGGAAGAAATACAGGACAACAGCAAAAAGGCGGGGGAAGGCATGGAAAAGATCATGACCGGCAGCAATCGTTCTGTGGAATCCGTGAATACCATTACAGCGAAGATTCATGAGACCAACGATTATATCGAAAAGATCGATGAGGCGGTAGCTCTGATCTTCTCCATTTCCGGACAGACCAATCTGTTAAGTCTGAATGCCTCCATCGAGGCCGCCAGAGCCGGAGAGGCGGGCAGAGGCTTTGCCGTGGTGGCGGAAGAGATCCGCAAACTGTCGGAGCAGAGCGCTGCCGGTGCCGAGCAGATCAAAAATCTGGCCCAGGGCATTATGGAGAAATCCGGTGAGACTGTGGAACAGGCGGATGTGGTAAAGGATATCATCCGGGAGGAACAGGATCACATTATTGCAACCAGAGAGCAGTATCAGCAGTTAGAGCAAAGTATCAGACATTCTGCGGAAGAGATCCGCAAGATCGCCGGAGAGACCGGACGTCTGTCACAGCAGAAAGAGGATATTCTGGGCAATATCGGCAGCCTCAGTGCTATCAGTGAGGAAAATGCTGCCAACAACCAGCAGGTGAATGCAAACATTGAGGAAATCCTGACACAGATACAGACAGTGGGCGCAAACTGTGATAAAATGAAACAGATCTCCGGGGAACTGGAGAGCTCTGTGGCGTATTTTCATACAGAGAAAGAACCTGCCGGAAAATGAGAGAATGACAGAGCGATTTCCGGGCGGGAAGTATGACAGAACAGGATGACATTACAGATATGAAGAAATGCAGAACAGGAAGACGATGGATGGCGGGTCTGCTGCTGGGGCTGGGAATCCTGCTTGCAGGATGCGGCGACAGACAAAGCACTGCGGAGGATATTGCAACACCAGAGGATACACAGACAGACCGTATTGTGGTGGGATTTTCCCAGGTGGGAGCGGAATCCGACTGGCGCAGTGCCAACACGGAGTCCATGAAAAGTACCTTTACAAAAGAGGCCGGGTACGACCTGATCTTCGAGGATGGTCAGCAGAAGCAGGCCAACCAGATCCGGGCCATCCGAACCTTTATCCAGCAGGAGGTGGACTACATCGTGCTGGCACCGGTGACGGAGACCGGATGGGACACGGTGCTCAGGGAAGCAAAGGATGCCGGGATCCCGGTGGTCATCGTGGACCGTAAGGTGGATGTGGAGGATGACAGTCTGTTCACCTGCTTCGTGGGTTCGGACTTTGAACTGGAAGGCCTGAAAATGTCGGAGTGGCTGAATTCCTTTTCCATCAGCAAGGGAATTGCACCGGAGGATCTTCATATTGTAAATATTCAGGGAAATATCGGAGCTTCCGCCCAGATCGGACGTACCAGAGGATTGGAGCAGGGCGCGGCAAAATACGGTTGGGATCTGTTAGACCAGGTATCGGGAGAATTTACCCAGGCCAAGGGGAAGGAAGTCATGGAAGCTTTCCTGAAAAAATACGACAATATCAATGTGGTCTATTGCGAAAACGACAATGAGGCCTTTGGCGCCATGGAAGCGATCCGGGCGGCGGGAAAAAGGGTCGGCAGCAATCTGGCGGCAGGAGATATTATGATATTGTCTTTTGATGGTGTCAGCACAGAATCCATGGACTGCGTGCTGAAGGATGAGATCACCTGCATCGGAGAATGCAATCCACTGCATGGCCCCAGGGTGGAGGCTTTGATCCAGATCCTGGAAGATGGCAGGACACCGGAAAAATTTTCTTATGTGGAAGAAGGATTGTATGCCCACGACGATACGGTGACCGCCGTGACGGTGGGAGACAAGACCTACCGGGTACGGCGGGTAGACGATGAGATCCGCAACGAAAATGCATATTGACAGATTTTGTGACGATTCGGACGTTCCCCTGCAGGCGGTCCGGATCGTTACTTTTTTTCCATGAGGGCTAAAGTAATTGCAAATCCGTCCGATACATATTGTGAAACATCAAAAGACATTCGGGAAGGAGGAGTCGACATGCGTATTGAAGCGTATACACAGGTACAGCAGCTGTATCAGTCACAGAAGGTCAGCAGAACTCAGAAGACTCAGACAGCGTCACACACGGACAGACTGCAGATCAGCAGCCAGGGCAAGGATTTCCAGACCGCTAAGGCAGCAGTGGCAGCAGCACCTGACATCAGGGAAGAGTTAACGGCTCCCATTAAAGCAAGAATCCAGAACGGTACTTATGGAGTGGATAATGCAAGCTTTGCGGAGAAGCTGCTTCAAAAGCAGGAAGAAATGAGGTAGTTCCTTGGCTAGTTTAATGGAAAACCTGATAGATGTACTGGACAGAGAGAGTACGGAGTACGAAGCTCTGCTTCAGCTATCACAGCGCAAGACACCGATTATTGCAGGTGGTGATCTTGCAGAGTTACAAAAGATCACGGACGAGGAGCAGGAGCTGGTCAGCAGGATCCACAATCTGGACAAGCAGAGAGCGGGAGTGACTGCGGACATAGCCGATGTATTGAACAGGGATGTTAACGACTTGAAATTGCCGAATCTGATCACTATGTTATCTGCACGGCCTGCGGAACAGCAGGCACTGGCGGATTCCCACGACAGATTACAGGCAGCGGTCCGGGGACTGAAGCGCGTGAACGAGCAGAACAGTGAACTGTTAAACAGCGCGCTGGAGATGGTGGAATTCGAGATGAATCTCCTCCAGGCATCCAAGGCTGCACCCGAGACAGCGAATTACAACCGGGGAGCTTACAATGCAGGCAATACCATGGGGGTCATTGACCATGGATTCGATGCCAAGCAGTAAGACCGGATCCCGGGGATCTGAGGATCCCCTGATACAGAGGTGAAAGTTTATGCCATTAATGGGTAGTTTATATATAGGTTCGTCCGGATTACAGACAAGTCAGAATGCGCTGAATACCACAGCGCATAATCTTTCTAATGTGGACACCACCGGCTATACCAGACAACAGGTACAGCAGTCTAACAGAGCTTATGTCACATTATCGACAGACCCTAAGTCTATTTCCAACAAACAGACAGGTCTGGGTGTCACATATTCCCGCGTAAAACAGGTCAGAGATTATTTCCTGGACAAGACATACCGCAAGGAATCCGGACGTAGTATGTTCTATGAAGTGTCCACAGAAGTCATGGAAGAGGTAGAGAGCCAGCTGGGAGAATTGAACGGCGAGGCATTCCAGACCACCATGACAGACTTCTGGACCGCTATTCAGGAGCTTTCCAAGGATCCCAGCAGTTCTGTAACACAGGGCATGCTGGTGCAGAGAGCGACGGAATTCGTACAGAGAGCCGGAGCAGTATACAGCGGATTGAGCTCCTACCAGAACAACCTGAACACACAGATTAAGCAGAATGTAGATAAAATCAATAAATACGGCAACCAGTTATTAACGCTGAACGATCAGATCCGTGCCATTGAGAGTGGCGGCATTGAACATGCCAACGACCTGAGAGACGCGAGAAATCAGATTCTGGATGAACTGGCAGAGCTGACCAACATGACCTTTTCCGAAGATCGATACGGCAGTGTATCCGTACAGATCGAGGGCGTGGATTTCGTAAAGGACGGAACCTGTTATGAGATCGCTCTGAAGACGGATGAAGCCACCGGCTTCTACACTCCGTTCTGGCCGCAGGATGCCACCTACACCGTCAGAGCTGACGGCACCAGAGATTATAATATTGACGGCGCAGAGGTATTTGATCTCTCCGTGGAGATTTCTTCCGACCTGAACACAGATATCGGCGGCCTGAAGGCAATGCTTCTGGCCAGAGGTGATCACAGAGCCAATTATACAGATCTGGCGGAAGGAAAATACGACAGTGTCTCCCAGTCCGTTGTCATGAATATTCAGGGTGAGTTCGACCAGATGATCCACAATGTGGTGACGAAGGTGAACGATATTCTGGCGAAGGCTGCAGGAGTACAGACCGGAGATCTGAAACTTGCAGATGGTACTACACGCCCCAATGTCCGCTATTGTGTCTCGGATCCGAATGGCTATATGCGCATGGAGGATGGCAGTCCCATCCAGCTGTTTACCAAGGTCACAACGGATGGCTATGAGAAGGTGATCGGAGAAGACGGTGTAACAGAGTATTGGATTATGAAGGATGAAGATCCGGAAAGCCCTGAGAGCCTGTATACCATCGGCAATCTTCAGGTAAATCCGGCGCTGACGAAGGAGCCTTCCAAGCTTGGATTCCGTTTGGCAGACGGTTCCGAGGATAAGGAGACCGCAGATGCTTTGAAAGCGGCATTTACCGAGGAAGCCTACACGCTGAATCCTAATGTACAGAAAAAGACTACTTTTGTAGATTATTATACCGACCTGGTATCGCAGGTATCCAATTCCGGCTATGTATTCCGGAGTATTTATGAGAATCAGGTCACCACTGTGGAGGCTACACAGAGTGCCAGAGAGCAGGTCATCGGTGTTTCCACAGACGAGGAATTGTCCAACATGATCAAGTTCCAGAACGCATACAACGCATCCAGCCGTTATATCAACGTGATCAGTGAAATGCTGGACCACATTCTTTCCACGCTGGGTGTGTAATGTGTAAGAAATAGGAGGTAAGTTATGCCCTCACAGTTTTTTGGATTAAATATTGCATATACGGGACTTCTGGCCAGTAATGCTGCCATGAATACCACTTCCAATAATATCGCCAATGTACAGACGGAAGGCTACAGCAGACAACAGGTGACACAACAGGCCGCCAATGCGCTGCGGGTGTTCCAGACCTATGGCTGTGCCGGTGCCGGTGTAGAGACTCTGGCCATTGAGCGTGTACGGGATGAATTCTATGACGGAAGATTCTGGGACAACAACGCACAGCTGGGTGAGTACGATATGAAGCAGTACTACATGCAGCAGCTGGAGACCTATTTTGACGATGACGGCAAGAGTACCGGATTCAAGACTATCTTCGATCAGCTGATGATCACCGGTATGCAGGCTCTTTTAAAAGATCCTAACAGTGCCACAGCCAAATCCCAGTTCGTAGGCTATGCCGGAGCTTTGACAGAGTATTTCAACGGTATGGCGGGCAATCTGGAAAAAGTACAGAAGGATATCAACCAAGAGATTAAACTGAAGGTGGATCAGATCAATTCCCTTGCCGGTGAGATCGCCTCCCTGAATAAACAGATCAACACCATTGAACTGGCTGGAACAAAGGCCAATGAGCTGCGTGACCGCAGAACCCTGCTGATCGATGAATTATCCAAGATCGTGGATGTGGAAGTCAAGGAGACTCCGATCATCGATGCCAACAACGAGAACCGTGAGACTGGAGCCAACAGATACATGGTCAAGATCGCCGGAGGCCAGATGCTGGTAGACGGCAGTGATTACAACGGTCTCGAATGTGTGGCAAGAACCTCCTATGAGAAAGTAAACCAGACCGATATCGACGGTCTCTATGAAGTCTACTGGGCGGACGGGCAGAAGTTCAACTTGTACAATGCATCCATGGGCGGTGATCTGGCGGGACTGATCCAGATGCGTGACGGTAACAACGGCGAGAATTTCACCGGACAGGTGACCGCCACCGGCACGACGACCACGGCAGACGGCAAGACCCACGATACCGTAACCGTAAAAGTAACCAAGGCTTATCTGCAGGACCTGAATAAATGTAATCTGTCGGATCAGGGCGGTATCATCGATCTGGGCAATCAGGAATTCTATTATGATTCCTGGGAATATACCTGCGAATATGATGCGAACGGCAACGCCACTTATACGTATACTTTTACCTTATCGGACAGTGAGAAGAATCCCCGGGGAATTACCAATGACCGTGTAGGGAAAAAGGCAGAGATCGGTACCGACCTGTCCTATCAGGGCATCCCTTATTACATGAACCAGATGAATGAGTGGATCCGTACCTTCTCTCAGAAATTCAACGATATTCTCACCTCCGGCTACAGCGGAAACGGAGATCCCGGCGTGAAGATGTTCACCGGCAATAAGGCAACCAGCAGTGAGCAGTTCCTGTTGGATGATGCAGCCAAGAGATATGACAAGCAGGAGAAGAAAAACAGTAAAGTTACGGTAAAAGTCAACGATGACAGCTACTATCGTCTGACAGCGGAGAATTTCGATATTCTGGATGCCATGGAGCAGGATCCCAGCCTGATGGCAAACCGAAAAAATGCATCTGACGGTGTGGAACAGAATGACCTGCTGAACGATCTGAAGAATCTTGCCACAGATAAGAGCAAGATGAGCTTCCGCGGATGTAATGCTTCCGAATTTTTACAGTGTATCTTATCGGATGTGGCATTGAATGCTTCCAGAGCCAATACTTTCTATGCAAGCTTTAAAGACATTTCCAATACCATCGACAACCAGAGAATCTCCATCTCCGGTGTGGATGAGGATGAAGAAGCTGTGAATCTGGTAAAATACCAGAATGGATATAATCTGGCATCCAAGATGATCCAGACACTGACGGAGATTTATGACAGACTGATTCTGGAGACCGGAGTCTAAACTAGAAAGGAGGCAGCTATTCGGATTCCCACATATGTTCGCAAAAACGCACGTATCCGTGCTTTCTCGCTGCTACGCAGCTAATTTTGCTCACGTGTGTGGTGACTCTATTCGAGTCACCATTCGAATCAGAAAACTGTTACTTATATGCAAGCATAACGTACCAGTTATTCTGATTTTTAGAATCCTGAATAGTTACGGAGAAAATGAGAATTACGAACAAGATCATGCAGCGTAATAATCTGTCCAATATCAATACGAACAAAGTATATCAGGATAAGCTGAGCACCCAGATGTCTACCCAGAAGAAGGTCAGCCGTCCTTCCGATGATCCTGTGGTATCCATCCGTGCCCTGCGTTTACGCAGCAATGTGACCGAGGTGACGCAGTATTACAGCAAGAACATTCCGGATGCGGAGAGCTGGCTGGACGTAACCGAGGATGCACTGAAGAACCTGACAGAGATCATCACGAATATGATCAACCAGTGCACCAAGGCATCTAACGGAGATCTGAAATCCGCAGACCGCCAGATCATTCTGGAACAGCTGAAAGCCCTGGGAGATGAAGTGTACAGCACCGGCGATGCAGACTATGCGGGCCGTTATGTGTTTACCGGATATCGTACCGATACTTCTCTGAGTTTTGATAAAGAATACAATACGAAATATGAGATCACCGAGCAGCTGGACAACAGCTCCATCACACAGCTGACAAAGGTGAATACCGGAAAACTGCTGGATATTACGGCGAATAACTATAATGATCAGAATCAGGACTACAAGGATATTACGGAAAATTCAGTCAGCTCCATAGATGTGTATCGTATCCGGCTGGCTTATGATGACTGCAGAGATGTGGATGCGAAACCTTCGATTTCTTTCTGGGAGAAAGATGCAAACGGTGCCTATAAAAAGGATATGACGACATGGGATTCCAAGATGTTCCAGACGGTCTCCTCTACCGCGGATCCTTATTCTATGGCAGCAAAGGATGATGATGCACTGATCTATGTACCGGATACCGGTGAGGTCCTGCTTGGTAAGAACCGTTATGAAAAGCTGATGTCCTGCAAGGACGATCCGTCCACTTCTGGCAAGAACGAAGGCGAGATCCGTGTGACCTACCAGAAGGATCATTGGGTCAAAGGTGATCTGAGACCTGAGCATTATTTTGCATGTACCAGTACGGATGCGGATCAGAAAGTAACGAAATATAATCAGGAATACCTCAAGGGTGATGCGGCAAAACAGGTCATCGAATATGATGTAGGCTTCAACCAGACCATTCAGGTGAATTCCACTGCAGATGAGTGCTTCCAGCACGGTATCGGACGTACGGTGGACGATCTGGTACAGGCCATGCAGGATGTAGTGGATCTGGAGAATGTGAAGACCAAGATCGAGGGACTGCAGGAGACTGCTACCGGTACGGATGCAGAGACCCTGACGAAGCAGATGGAAGCAGTAGAAAAAGCACTGACTCTGGCCAAGGACAAATGCCAGAAGATGTTCGAAAGCGGCATTACTACGTTCCAGGGATATCTGGATGATGCCAACCTGTGCGTTACCAACTGCGGTACCAGAAGCAGCAAACTGGAACTGATCGATAACCGCATGAAGAGCCAGAAGACCACCTTTGAGACCTTAAAGAGTGAAAACGAGGATATCGATGTTACCGAGACCGCCATTGATCTGAAGAGTGCGGAAATGACCTATGAAGCGGCACTGATGGCTACCGGTAAAGTAATGCAGACCACACTGTTGAATTTCATCTAGAACAACGGGTTACGGAAAGGCGTAGGTATTTTATGAAGATCAATACAAAATTTTTTGGAGAAGTTGAGATTGCGGATGACAAGATCATCACTTTTGACAAAGGTATTATCGGATTTCCGGAACTGAAGCATTTTACCATGCTCCACGATGAGGAGAAGGGCAGCAACGTAGGAATCCGCTATTTACAGTCTCTGGAAGAACCCGGATTCGCCATGCCGGTCATGGATCCGCTGGTAGTCCATCCGGAATATGATCCGGAGGTGGATGACGAGCTGCTTACCGGTGTGGGCAATCTTACCCCGGAGAATATTCTGGTCATGGTCACTGTGACGGTGCCTGCCGACCTGACGAAGATGACGGTGAATCTGCAGGGACCTTTTGTGATCAACGTGGAAGAACGCAAGGCCTGCCAGATCATCCTTGAGGGAGATAAATACCCGGTAAAATATCCGGTATACGACATCCTGAAATCCGGAAAGGCGGGTGAGTAAGATGCTGGCATTGTCCCGTAAGAAGAACGAAGCAATCGTCATCAACAACGATATCGAGATCACCGTTCTGGAGGTCAAAGGTGATCAGGTCAAGATCGGCATCACCGCACCCAAGGAAGTGCCCATCTACCGCAAGGAAGTCTACCTCCAGATCCAGGAGGCCAACAAGGCCGCTGTGGATGCCGAAGGTATGGCAGCACTGAAGAACCTGTTGGGGTAAAAATAAATAAAAATAGGAAACGAAAGAGGCTCCGGATACATAAATCCGGAGCTTTTATCCATTGTTGAAAAATAAGGGCACATTTTCCTAAAACTGTAAATATACGCATTGATACACCTTCGGAAAAAAGAACTTGAAAAGACGATAGGGTTATGCTATAGTTACAACATCTAAAGAATTCTTTATGACAATTTCTGACAATATCTTTTGTGTGTATTTCGGGCTTTTCGCCAAGAATTCAAACAAAATGACAAAACATAAGCAGGCGGAAAGGGAAATAGTGCATGGAACGGTTTCAGTTTTTCCTGCTTAGGTAAGTTTAGTGTGCTTAAGGGAGAAAAAATGAGGGAAAACAGAGAGAAAAACGACCTTGTTACAAAGAATTTCGAGACATTTCCAGATGTTGCTGCAGACATTATTAATGCGTTGCTGCATAATGGAAAGCTTGTTGTGACCAAAGAAAATCTGTTGCCGGCACCGACGGAAAGTATTTATACGAGCGGAGAAAACAGGCTGCGAAACCAGTTACAGGATGTGGTGAAATACGAGATGGCAGGGGAACGGATCAGGGCACAATATATGATCGCCAATCAGTCGGCACCGGATGTCAAAATGGTGTTGCGTAAAGCGGGTTATACCGGCGGAGGATATCGGGAGCAGTACGAAGGCAAAGTGATGGACATGTATCCCATTATAGAAATGATACTTTACTGGGGAAGGGAGCACTGGGAGAAGCAACCGGGAATCCATGAATTATGTTGTGGAAAAGTGCCGGAAGAACTTCGAAAATATGTGGATGATATTAGGGTACATATCTGGGAAATGCGTTACCTGCCCCAAGAGGTGCGGGAGAGATTTCACAGCGATATGAGAATTGTGCTGGATTATCTGGCAGAGGGCAATAATCTTCGTTCCGACCAGAAGGTGGTACACAAAGCGGCATTGATCAGAATGATCAATGTATTATCCGGTGAAGAGGATTCCACAACAGAATCTGCTATTTTAAAGGAAATGAATATCAGAGAGGAGGATGAGATCACTATGTGTGAATTATTTGAGCAATATGTAAGGATGGGAAAGCGCGAAGGGAGACAAGAAGGAAGACAGGAGGAACGGCAGAGTGGTATTAAGGCATTGATCATAACATGCATTGAATTGGGGGCGGATTATAATACTACGGCTGAGAAAGTAAAGACTCGATTTCAACTGTCAGAAGAAAGCGTTACAGAGAATATGAACCTGTATTGGAATTAGAAAATAGAAAAATAGGAAATTAGGCATAGGAGGTGCAAATTTTTGCATCTTCTATTAATTTTTCGGGAGAATTTACCGATACAGTCCTTAGAGAAGCAAGGTCGTGCGCCCACGGAAGGCGCTTTTTATCACACGGAGGTGACCATTATGACCATAGAACCGATTTCCAGTGTCATGACAGTGCAGGCACAGAATACAGCCGCTGCCAGGAACACTGCGACAAAAGTAACTACAGAGGAGAATCCCTCAGAATACAATCCTGCCAATGTAAAAGCAGCAGATAAACTTGACCAGACCACCGCAGTTGTTGAAAATGCGCAGAGCAAGGATCAGAATAATACTTCTGCCGATGCTAATAGCGAACAGCAACAGCAGGTGACCAACGAGCAGATCAAGAAAGCAGTAGAGAAGCTGAATAAGAACATGATGTCCCATTCAGAAGCTGTTTTCGGTATTCATGAGGCGACAAACCGCATCACGATCAAAATCATAGACAAGGATACCAAGAAAGTCATCAAAGAGCTTCCACCTGAGAAGACTTTGGACATGATCGCCAAAGTATGGGAGATGGCAGGCATCCTGGTGGACGAGAAGAGATAGGAGGATACCAATATGGCATCATCAACAATGAGATTATCCGGACTGATCTCCGGTATGGACACAGAGAGCATTATCCAGCAGCTGGTGTCTGCGAAGCAGACCAAGGTGGACGATGCGAAAAAGGCACAGACCAAACAGGAATGGAAGCAGACCGCATGGAAAGAGCTGAATACCAAGATTAAAAATCTGCAGTCCAAGTTTGTTAATAATATGCGTTTTGAATCCGCATATAGCAAGAGAGTGACCAAAGTATCCGACAGCAATGCAGTCAGTGTCATCACCGGTGATGGCGCAATGACCGGTGTACAGAACCTCAAGGTATCACAGCTGGCCAAGACCGCCTATATGACCGGTGGCAAGCTGACCTTGAAGGATAATGTCACTGCGGATACCAAGCTGAATGCATTGACAAAATTGTCTGATCTGGGGATCAAGGGCAGTGATGGCAGCACCGTGGCCGGCATTACCACCGGAGACGATACAACGCTTAAAATCCAGAGCGGTGATACAAGCGTAGACCTGAATATTACCAAAGATACCACGATCTCTGATGTACTGTCCAAATTGAAGGAAGCCGGACTGAATGCAAACTTCGATACCACCCAGCAGAGATTCTATATCAGTGCAAAGGACTCCGGCGATGCCGGTAATTTCTCTATTACGGCAACCGGAACCGGTGCCGATGACCTGCTGAAGGGGCTGGGTATTACAGATGCCAACTATATCAAAGGGCAGGATTCTGTGATCACACTGAACAACACAGAGTATACCAGCAACTCCAATGTATTTTCCATCAATGGTCTGACCATTACAGCACTGAAAGAGACCGGAGCAGATGAAGAGATCACCCTGACCACACAGGATGACGTAGATGGTATCTACGATATGATCAAGAGCTTCCTGAAGGAATATAATACCCTGATCAACGAGATGGACAAGCTTTATAATGCGGATTCCGCCAGAGGATATGAGCCTCTGACCGACGATGAGAAGGATGCCATGTCCGATACCGAAGTAGAGAAGTATGAGACCAAGATTAAGGATGCCCTGCTCCGCAGAGACAGCAATCTGTCTACCGTAAGCTCTGCCTTAAAAGAAATCATGGCAGGCAGTGTGGAAGTAAACGGCAAGAACATGTATCTCAGCGATTTCGGTATTGAGACTTTGAGCTACTTTACCGCAGCGGAGAATGAGAAGAATGCCTACCACATTGATGGAGATGCAGATGACTCCAGCACCTCCGGTAATGCAGACAAGCTTAAGAGTATGATCAGCAGTGATCCCGATACGGTCGTAAGCTTTTTCTCTGGAATGTTCAAGAATTTATATACTAAAATGAGCGATCTCTCCAAGTCTGTAGAAGGTTATCGTACCTACGGTAATTTTTATGATGACAAAAAGATGAAATCGGATTATGATGATTATACAAGCAAGATCAAAGACTTGGAAGATAAGCTGAACGATTATGAAGACAAGTGGTATTCCAAGTTCTCCAAAATGGAGACGGCACTGGCAAAGCTGCAGAGCAATTCCAGCGCGGTGACCAGCTTGTTAGGAGGATCATGATATGGCATTACCCGGTGCTTATGCACAGTATAATAACAGCAAGGTTCTGACTGCTTCTCCGGCAGAACTGACATTGATGCTCTATGACGGAGCTATCAAGTTCTGCAATATTGCAGAGATGGCTGTGGAGAAATCCGATGTACCCAAGGCACATGAAAATATCCGCAAGGTGCAGAATATCATTGGATATCTGCATTCCACGCTGGACATGAAATACGAAGTCTCCAAGGACTTTGACAACATCTACACTTATCTTGAGAGACGTCTGGTAGAAGCCAATGTCAAAAAAGATAAGGAAATCCTCGAAGAGATCAATACCCACCTGCACGCTATCCGTGACAACTGGAAAGAAGTCATGAAGGCGGGAGCAAAGAAAGGAAATGACTGATGGAGAATCAGCTTACCATTTTGTCAGAGAGCCTGGACAAGAAGCTGGAAGTATTGCAGAAGATCCGGGAATATAACAAACGTCAGGAAGAGATCTTTTCCGCGGAAGAGGTGGATATGAGCCTGTTCGACGATGCTGTGGAGGAAAAACAGCGGCTTATTGATGAGGTGGTTCATCTGGATGAAGGCTTTGAAATCATGTATGAGAAGCTGGCAAGGGAACTGGAAGGCAACAGAGAACGCTACGCAGCACAGATCCGGGAACTTCAGAAGAAGGTCAACAGGGTGACAGAACTCAGTGTGACTGTACAGGCTCAGGAGGCCCGGAACAAAAAGCTGATCGAGAGCTATTTTGCGAAGGAACGTGCCGGAATTGGACAGAGACGGAAAAACGCCAAAAGTGCTTATGACTATTACAAGAGCATGAGCGGAGCAGGATACGTAGCACCGCAGATGTACGACAATAAAAAGTAAATACAACAGATGAAGGGGAGCTGACAGAGATATCGGCTTCCCTTTTTTATGACGGAATCAATGTGAAAGAATAAAAATGTGGTTTCGGCTAAAATATAATTAGAGTATAGATTAGCCGGAAAATGCTTGATATTTTAAAGCAATCCGGCTAAAATATAATCATAAAAAAGATTAGCCGAAAGAGGGACTTTTATGAGTTATATCAAAAGAAATCTGGAGAATGTAGTAAGACAGGTAACCAGGGAATATCCGGTACTCCTGGTAACGGGACCGAGACAGGTAGGAAAGACGACAATGCTCCAAAAACTGATGGAGGGAACGGAGCGGGGATATGTAACACTGGATGATTTAAACGAAAGAAATATTGCAAAGACCGATCCGGAACTGTTTCTGCAACTGCATAAACCACCTGTATTGATTGATGAGGTTCAATATGCACCGGAACTGTTTACTTATATCAAGATAAATGTAGATAAAAACCATGAGCCGGGAGCATTTTGGCTTACGGGATCACAGGTGTTCAAATTGATGCAGGGAGTACAGGAGTCACTGGCAGGAAGAGTGGCAGTACTTTCACTTACATCCCTGTCACAGGCAGAGATATCCGGAGGAACGATGAAACCGTTTACGGTAGATCTGGAGGATTTAAACGAGAGGCAGAAAGAGAGAGAGCAAGCTGATGCAAGAGAGATCTTTGAACGGATTTATCAAGGCTCCATGCCTGCGATCGTAAGCGGTATTAACAGTAACAGTCAGCTTTTTTACAGCAGTTATCTGTCTACTTATATTGAGCGGGATGTAAGAGAATTATCGGATGCCATAGATTCGCTTAAGTTCCTTCGGTTTATTACTGCGGTGGCAGCAAGATGTGGGCAGATGGTTAATGCAGCAGAGATTGCCAGAGATGCAGATATCAATCAGACGCAGGCGAAGGATTGGCTGACAATTCTGGAAACGCTGGGAATTATTTTTTATCTTCATCCGTATTCTAATAATTTGTTGAAGCGCCTTGTGAAAACGCCCAAACTGTATTTCTACGATACGGGTCTGGTGTGTTACCTGACGAAATGGAGCAGTGCGGAAACGTTAGAATGCGGTGCTATGAACGGGGCCATTTTGGAAAATTACGTGGTCACGGAAATTCGGAAAACCTACCTGAATTGTGGAAAAGAGCCGTATTTGTACTATTATCGTGATAAAGATGCCAGGGAGATTGATATTGTCCTGGAACATGATGGAATATTGAATCCGATTGAGATTAAGAAAACTGCAAATCCCGGAACAGAGCTGGTAAAGGTATTTGAATTACTCGACAAGGCATCAACGCCTCGTGCGAAGGGCGCAGTTATCTGCATGAAACCGGGACTTAGTGCGATTGACAGAGACAATTATATCGTACCAGTCTGGATAATCTAAAATACAGTCCCTGCCTGAATATCAGACAGGGACCTATAATTTCAAAAATGTTTTTGCGTATACGTCTTTGTCCCTAAATTTCCCTTACAAATTTCCACTTGTACAAGATGAATATTTGAAACAGCAAGAGATTCTTAGATCCCCGTTGTAGCATGAAATAAGCCGAAGATGTAAAAATTTCAAGAGTAACTTCCGCTTGAGAATTTGCCGAAGTAACTTCAGCTTTGGGGATAGATCGACCGGAATTTACTTTGGCAATTGAGGGGATTAATGGCTAGGCAGGACAATCCATGCTGACCCAGGCCAATCAGAGTAGTCAGGGCGTACTGCACAAATTATGATTGATTTATCGGTAACAATATGCTATTGTGAATTCACAGAATATCAATTCTGACAGACAGACCAAATCTTAATTCAAATCAAAAAAATTTTAGGTGTATCACCATTGATTTCACTGGATGAGAAGGTAATAGAATGATAAAAATACTTTCTGATTGGAAAGAGTAATACTGAAAGGAAAACATATGAGTGAAGTAAAAGTAGTAAGAGATGAACAAGGTAATGCTATTGTTATAATACCGGATATTATATTTTGGAATAAACAGGACATTGACTGGGATGCAGTAAAAGAATACCTAAAGAAGTACCTTGGTGAAATAATTGAGAATAAACAAACGAAAGAAAAAATAGAAATAGGAACTAAATTCGTAGATGAGTATACGGGCTCAAAGTATTCAGAACATATAAGGGGAGCACGGGCAAAAGCCAAGGCAAATGCAGCACAAGGAATCCGAGAACTGGTAGAATCAGCTGCCAATAAAATACATAGTGAAAATAAGAAGAGTAAACATAAGAAAGACGCAAAAGGTGGCTGGAACTATTATACGGTCAGATTTGCGCTACCAGTTTATGATAACAATAGAAAGACAGAGGAATATAATGTTTACAAGGGGAGGCTGGTAGTAAATAGGACACAAGACGGAAAATTGTATTTATATGATTTGGTGGAAATAAAAAAGGAAGCAAGTACCCCACTCAAGAATACAAAGTAAACAAGTGGTAAAAAACTGCTTCCTTTTTATATAATATATCTTAGCAAAATAAAAAAGTCAACATTTTTTGCAAAAAGGGGTTAAGTTTCTAAAAACCTCTCCGATATACTTATCAAGTAAAGCAAATGAAACAATTGCTTACCTAACCATTCTTCTGAATTAAAGGTTTCGCACGCCCAAGAGACGGAAGACAATGGCGATGAAAGTGACAGGATGTGCGAACTTGAAGCTGACATTGCCAAAGCAAATAACGGAGCGCAGGGAAGCGCTCGTCAATTCAAGGAGGAATATATTATGGTAGTACAACACAATCTTACCGCTATGAACTCTAACAGAATGTTAGGTTTGACTCAGAGCTCTCAGGCAAAGTCAACTGAGAAGCTGTCTTCCGGTTACAAGATCAACCGTGCAGCAGATGATGCAGCAGGATTATCCATCAGTGAAAAAATGAGAAAACAGATCAGAGGACTGACACAGGCTTCCGCTAACGCAGAAGACGGTATCTCCACTGTACAGACCGCTGAAGGTGCACTGAACGAAGTTCAGGACATGCTGCAGAGAATGAACGAGCTGGCTGTTAAGGCTTCCAACGGAACCAATTCCGAGAACGACAGAACTTACATCCAGAACGAAATCGATCAGCTGACCACCGAAATCGATCGTGTTGCTGAGACAACCAAGTTCAACGAGACCTACCTGCTGAAGGGTGACAAGGATGCTGTTAAGGGTTACAGCTATTCTTATGGTAAGGCTACAGCCGCAGCAGCTACATTTGACGGACAAAAGAATATAACTTCTACAGGATCTAACACTGGTTCTAAGATTACCGTAAATGCAGAAGCTCCTGCAGATGATAAAGCGGCAGCAGCTCAGAATGAATTACTGAAAACTTTGCAGAAGAGTGGCGCAAGAGTGACTATCGCAGCAGGATTAACAGGCGGTAATGTTGCAATTGCTATTGATGGCTACGATGTTGACAAAGATGGTAAAGTATCTAAGGATGGCGTTGCCACGGGCATCACTCTGAGAGCTTCTGCCGGAAACGATAATACCAATGGTACCGTTGCACTGTCCGATACTTTGACTTTGGATTCCAAGGCTGTAAATAAGGCTGCTACAGGAACACATGCTGCATACTATGACAAGGATGGCAACAAGCTTTCTGAGAATGCATTGAGCAATTATTTTACAAGCACTACAGATACTAATGGAACTATTACCACGACCCAGCTGAAGGACAAGACTTTATATGATGAGTTTGGTAATGTGGCAAAAGTAGATCCTGCTAAAAATATTCAGACCGCTCAGGATCAGGTTGGAAGCTTGAAACTTTCCCTGCATGTTGGTGCCGATGCTACTTCCAACAATAAGATTGAACTGAATCTGGATGCAATGTCCGCTAAGGGTCTTGGTGTAAACGGCTTAAGAGTAGACGGAGCTACGTCTACCAATGCAGATAATGCTGTCGAGACCATTAAGGAAGCTATCCAGAAGGTATCTACTCAGAGATCTGCTCTCGGTGCTGTTCAGAACAGATTGGAGCACACCATCAGCAACCTGGATAACGTTGTAGAGAACACCACAAGTGCTGAATCTGCTATCCGTGATACAGATATGGCTACTGAGATGGTTAAGTACTCCAACAACAACATCCTGTCTCAGGCAGGTCAGGCAATGTTGGCTCAGGCTAACCAGTCCAACCAGGGCGTACTGTCTCTGTTACAGTAATCAAATAGTTAGAGCATCTAACATAGCAATAGGAAGAGGGCTCGGCTTTGCAGCCGGGCTCTTTTCTCTATGTAAAATGTAAAGCGGAAAGGATTCCAGACATGAACAAGGAACATATCTTATTATCTATTTCCATGTTGATCTCAGGAAGAGACGAGATGGAGAAAAGCCTGAACTCACTTCTTTATTTCAAAAATGCATTTCCTACGGAAATCATATTAGTAGATACCGGATGCAATGAAAAGCAACGTGCACTGGCAGAACAATATGCGGATAAAATCATTAACTTCACATGGTGTAATGATTTTGGAGCAGCTAGAAATGCCGGATTAAAGAAAGCGCAAGGTGAATGGTTCATGTATCTGGATGATGACGAGTGGTTTGAAAATCCGCAGGAAATTATAAGTTTTTTTACGACAGGAGAATATCGGAAATATAATTCAGCATCTTATATTGTAAGAAACTATATGGATCCGTATGGAAATAATTATGTGGACTCATATCCTTCCAGAATGGTTAAATTGAATTCTACTATTCATTTTGTGGGAAAAATTCACGAATATTTAGATCCTTTTCTTGAACCAAGAAAAGAATTTAATAATTTTGTACATCATTATGGATATGTGTATAAGAATGAACAGGAACGTATAAAGCATGCATGGAGAAATATTCAACCATTATTGGAAATCCGAAAAGAATATCCCGGAGATCCTAGATGGATTATGCAGTTAGATCAAGAATATTTTTGTATCTGTAATTATGAGAATGTGATTGCGGCGAGTATAGAAGGGCTGAAAGAATGGGAAAAATATAGAAAAAAATTAACATATATGCCCATCCATATTGGAGCGATATATGCGTATCTTTTACTGGCATTTGAAGGATTGGGCAGATATCAAGAGGAAGAGGAATGGTTGAAACGAGCTTCTTCAGAACCCTTAAACGAATTAGATACTATGGAGATATGTATTGCTTTTTACAATATGATGGGAGCAAGAGTATATGGGTGCCTCGATAATGATGATTTGTGTATTGAGTACTATAAAAAATATAAGAGTAATTACAATAAATTAAAGAGTGACAGAACTGCAATGGAATCTAAAACGGCAGGAGCAGTTACAGATGTATTCAGTAATATTTATTTTGCAGAAACATTTATGATGTGTTTGCCCGCATTCATGAAACGAAAAGAATGGAAAATAATTCAAGAGAATATTTTAATAGTAGACTGGAAGCAAATAGAAAGCTTTTCGGATGATATAAAAAATAAAAAAGTATTAGAAACAATGTGTACAACGGAATATCATGGATTATACACGGAGTTAGCAGAGAAAATGCTGGGAGACGGCAATTATTTTCATACTCTATATCCTACAATACAAGCGTTGCAGAAAGAGTATGAATTGGAAGGAAAAAAAGACGAAATACATAACTTATGTCACATTGTAGCAACGTTACCAAGTAAGCATTTTTATATTATTACATCGAAAATTTTATGGAAAAATGCTCAAAAAGAAAGTGGAATAGAAGAATGTTATGAGGAATTATTCCTTAAATATGCAGATAACATATTGGAAATAGAGGATAATATCTGGGACATAGCAGAAGAACGAAAAATAGAAATAGAACTGTTTTTTATGCAAATGGATTACCGTACCTGGCGCAGAGCACTGGAGAGTATGGAACATTGGGGATCCAGTGAAGACTGGGATAAATGGAATTCCAGAATCCGAGAATGGAAAAGTAGCGAAGACATTCGGTATGATCTCTTTGATATAAAGTATATGGGAAGCAATCTGGCAAGGATAACGAAGAAGACAGAAAGTTTGCCAGAGCTTGAGAATCAGCTTTGGATGTATGCGGATATGGTATATGAATTCTACCAGCCTTATTACAGGGAAGATGTGTTACAAGATAACTCTATTGGACTTCCGGACGAACTTCAATTGGCATTGGAGTTAAGAGAATTGCGAGATTATCGCAAATCTGGACAGGAACGAAATACCCTGGAAACCATGAAGAAATGTCTGGGAGTTTATCCGAAGCTGGATAAAACTATGCTTGTCTATGCGGAGATGCTTCGGGATGAAATAAAAAAACAGTCTGTAGAAGTGAATGAGGCTAAGAAGGAGTTATTACAGATGGCTTCAACCTTGAAAGAAATGGCTAAGAAGCAAATAACTCTGGGAAATGTAGAGGCAGCAAAACAGATACTGCTACAGACACAGCAGTATGTTCCGGAAGATGAAGAGATAAGGAACATACTTAAAGATCTGGATACTTCTTCGCATAGCTAAAGAATGCTTTATTCCATGACGATAAATAATATAACAGAATAGAACAGCAGGGAAGCGGAATGTCAGAAGGGAATCTGAACAATATAAATACTGAGAAACCGGTTTCTGCCGGTTTCTTTTTTCTTTGGAATTTATAGAGAAAAACAGTAGGTTGGGAGTAAAGAATGAAAGTAGTAATATTGGCAGGAGGCTTTGGAACACGTATCAGTGAGGAAAGTCATTTGCGACCTAAGCCTATGATTGAAATAGGAGACGCACCGATTTTATGGCATATCATGAAAATCTATTCTTACTATGGTTTTAATGATTTTATAATTTGTTGTGGCTATAAGGGAGACATCATAAAAGAATATTTTGCGAATTACTACCTTCACAGGTCAGATATTACCTTTGATTTTTCCAATAATAATGAAATGATTGTGCATAATAACATAGCGGAACCGTGGCGCGTTACAGTAGTGGATACAGGATTGCGTACACAGACAGGCGGCAGAATTAAGCGTATTCAGAAATATATAGGTGATGAGACTTTCCTGTGTACTTATGGTGATGGCGTATCGGATATTGATATTACAAAACTTGTGGAATTTCATAAGCAGCATGGAAGACAGGCAACTATTACGGCAGTTCAGCCCGGCAATAAATTCGGCGTACTTGATATAGGAGATCATGAGATTATCCGGAAGTTTACAGAAAAGGGAAAAGAAGAAGGCGGATGGATCAATGCCGGATTTATGGTATTAGAACCGGCAATCTTTGATTTAATAGACGATGATGCAACTATTTTGGAGAGAGTACCTTTTGAACAGCTTGCGGAAAATGAAGAACTGGTTGCTTATAAGTATGATGGATTTTGGCAATGCATGGATACACAGAGAGATAAATTTTATTTGGAACGACTTATAGAGGAGGGAAAAGCTCCATGGATCAAATGGACGTAAAAGTAAGTGTTATAATGCTTACGCATAACCGCGAAGAATTGGTAACACATGCTATAGAGTCTGTTCTGGCACAGACAATGCGTGAATTTGAGTTTATCATAGTGGATAATGGTTCCCGGGACAGAAGTGGAATGATTGCGGATCAGTATGCAGAGAAAGACGATAGAATACGGGTATTGCATATTCGGGAGAGTACGATTGGGGCGGGGCGAAACGCCGGACTCAATATTGCAAGGGGAGAATATATTACCTTTTTGGATGATGACGACAGTCTGGACGATGATGCACTTGATTTTTTATATCGTCTGTCAACGGATGAGGACGCGGACATATCTATCTGCGGTTCTACGAAGAAAGTGAATGGGGTAGAAATTCCTAATTGTGTATTCAATGAAAAGCTGGTTATGACACCGGAGGAAGGGATAGTTACTCTGCTGAAACGTAAGAAATATAGCGCGGGAATGCCGGCTAAGTTATTTAAAAGAAATTTGTTTGATGAGATTCGGTTTGCAACAAACAGGAGATTTGAAGATATTCATACTACCTATAAATATTTTGCGGAAGCAAAAAAAGTTGTTGCGTATGGGATACCAAAGTATCGTATTTTAAGGCATGATGGAAATAATTCCGGTTTTACTACAAATGATAAGCTGCTGACACCGGAGCAATTGGATGAGTACTTTGAGGCTTTTAGGGAGCGTACAGTTTATTTGACAGAAAAACTCCCCACAATAGCTGATTATGCACAGTATAGTGAATGGTCGTATATGATTTCCATGTGTAATAAGATTGAGAAAAATCACTTGGATAATTGCAGGAAGCAGCTGGAGTTTGTGAAGAAGGAACTGACGGAACATTATGAAGAATTTTATGAATCTCCTTATATTGAAGAATTTGAACGCGAGTTTATGAGAAAATATATTGTAGAAAAATACAAAGGCTAGAGGACGATATGAAACACATTATTTTTGGCGGGTTTGATTATGCAGTTTTATATGAGATGGATCAAAATGCAATACTAGATGGTATAGACTATTTTGTGGATGTGGATAAATCATTAATCGGACAAAAATATTTGGGGAAACCGATTAGAGATATTGCTGTATTAAAAGAAGAAGATCCTGAAAATATGATTATTTTAATTGGGTCGATTGTTTATAAGACGGAATTAGAACTAATCCTAAAAGATATGGGATTTAAAGAAAATAAAAATTATATGTGGGCAATTGCTTTTAACGGCGATGGAGAATGTCGGAGACTGTGGAAACATATAGAGTGGTCAGATAAGAAAAATAATAAAGATAATTTGAAAGCTGTAGAAGATGGAGAATATTCCAGAGCCAGACTAAAGGTTGCTGCTAGCATGATTGAATGGGACAAAATAGATACGTTAATTGATTTAGGCGCAGCAAATGAACGTCTACAGGAATATATTCCGGAGGGAATAGAATATATACCTGTAGATTATTTGCCATATACCGAAAACACCAGAGTGATGGATTTTAACAAATATGAATTCCCACAAAAACAGGGGATATGTTCTAGAGAGAGAGTATGTATTGTGGCAATAGGCATTCTTGGATATTGTGCTGACTGGAAATGGTTTTTACGAATGATGGTGGAAAATGCAAAATATGTGATTCTGGGTTTTGATGATTTTGCTAGGATTTCAAGAGAATACAGAAGATTGCATTGGACAAGATACAATGCTTTGTTTGATCACGAAATTATTAAATATATGCAGAGCTTGGGTGCAATACTTGCCGATTCCACTGACTTCCGATTGAAAACAACTATTTACAAGTTCGAAAGTAATTATTAAATTGAACAAATTATGGAGGCAAGAAGGGTATGCAAGCAATTGTTTTAGCAGCAGGTATGGGGAAAAGATTGCATTCTAATGAAAATAAATGCTTAACCAGAATCAACGGTTTGACATTATGGGAGAGAATGGTGCTTGCATTTAGAAAAGCTCAAATTGAAAAAATTATTGTAGTAACGGGATACCGGGCTAAAGGGTTGGAGAAATATATAATGGCGCATTCTGAAGGCTTAGAAATCCATTTTATAGAAAATAGTGAATATGAGACAACCAACAATATTTGGTCATTGTATTTGGCCGGTGAATATTTTGATGAGGATACGATTCTTTTGGAGTCGGATTTGATTTTTGAATATAACGTTGTTGAAGAAATATGTAAATCTAAATTCCCTAATATAGCATTATTGGCTGAGATGGAATCGTGGATGAATGGAACAAGGATGAAATTATATGGCAATGATATCATAGAGGTGGTATCTTCAAAAGATATATTTAATACATCTGATGCTTTATACAAAACAGTCAATATTTATAAATTTTCAAATGCTTTTTTAAAAGATGTGTATCTACCTGAGATAGAGAAATATATTTCATTATACGGGAAGCAGGAATATTACGAAATGGCTTTAGGCAATGTAATAAAATCGCAATGCGGATTGATCAAAGGAATGGTTATTAGGTCACAATGGTATGAGATTGACACAATAGAAGATTTGGAAGAAGCAAAAAAACGTTTTTAATAGTATGTAAGGAGAAAAGGAAGATGATATACAAATATCCATATCCGGAAAAATTTGAAGAATTTGAAAAGATAGATTTTAAAAAATATAGTGGAAATCTGGTTGTATGGGGAGCGGGAAGAATTGGAGGAATGGCGGCGCATTGTCTAAAACAGCAAAAAGTAGAAATATGCGCTTTTTGTGATGTGGCAGAAGATAAATGGGGAAAAGAGTTTTGTGGTCATACGATTATATGCCCTTCTGATTTAAAAGAAAAATATCCCAATGCCGCGGTTTTAATTTCGACTGTGTTTCATACAGTTATTTCAGAAGACTTAAAGAAAATGGGGTATAATAAAATCTTTGATTGTTCTTCTTTATTTATGGAAATAGATTTTACAAATTATGATTTCTGGATGGAACCGGATTATGCTATTCGCAATGTGGAGCAATATCTTGGAGCAATATATGAACAGACATTAAAAACCAATAAGATTGATCAAATTTTTTTAAATATCACAACAAAATGTTCATTGTGTTGCAGGGATTGTTCTATGTTTATACCCTATGTAACATCACCATGCAATTATGACGCAAATGTGATCATGAATGATTTCTTTAACGTATTAGACTGCCTGGGGCATATTAGAATTGTAAATTTCTATGGAGGAGAGCCTTTATTGCATCCTCATTTGGCAGAAATGATTGAAAAATTAAAGGATGATAACAGAATTGACAGAATCAGCATAATTACAAATGCAACAATAATGTTAAACGAAAAACTACTTTCTGTATTGGAAAATGAAAAAAGAACATGGGTAAGAATTTCAGATTATGGAGCTCTGTCAAGCAAATCAGAAGATATAAAAAAAGTATTGGAAGATCGAAAAATCAAATACGAAATTGCTAATTATACATATTGGGATGCTCCTAGTCAAATAGGCTTTACCGCAGAAGACGAGGAAACACTGAAAAGAAAATTTGAAGAGTGTACAGCTTGTAATGTTATATTCCTGTTAAACAGAAAACTGTATTTGTGCAGTACGGGTAGTGCGGTAAATAACATTGGAGCATTTCCGCTTTCTGAATCTAACTATGTAGATATGGAAAAATATAATGAAGAAAAGGAAACTTTATATAAAAAGATAAAAGAGTATATTGATAGACCAAAGAAAAAAGAATATTTAGATGCTTGTAGGTATTGTTCTGGTGGACATTGTATTCAATTTGAGAACAAGCGTCCGGTTGCAGTGCAGACTAGCAAAAGGCTAGAATTTGATAAAGTTTCGAAATGCGAGGAAAAATAAATATGTATGAAGAACAGCGAGTGGAAATGGTGAATTTGACACCAACAATGAGGTGCAATTTGAAATGCAAACTGTGCGGTGTTTTGGTGCCGCATTATTCGTATTGCCCTCAAATGTCTAGGGATGAATTAGCAGATTCGCTGAAGGCTGTATTTGAAATTATTGACTATATAAAGAAGCTTCAGATTACAGGAGGAGAACCGTTTATGTATCCATACCTGTGTGAAGCGATGGAAGAATGCTTTAAATATAGCGATAAATTTGACAAACTTTGGATACTCACAAATGGCACAATTCCTATTAAAAAAGAAATATTAGAATTTATTAAAACTCATAAAGATAAAATATATGTACACATTAGTGATTATGGCGTAAAGCAAGATGTTACTAATAAAATTATAGAGCAGTTGAAACAAATAGGGTGTGATTATAGATACTTAAAATATTATGGAAGTCAACAATACTATGATGGATGGGTGGATCAAGGCGATTTTACGGAACATGCACGCAGCAAAGAAGAGTTAAAACAAATATTTCAGAAATGTCCGCATGTATGTAGAGGAGGCTCTTGGTATGTGCGAAATGGAGAAATGCATTGGTGCGGCAGATCTATACGCGGAAAAGAGCTTGGTAAGGTTGCGTTAGATAAAAAAGAATATTTGAATATTTTTGAAGGGACTGTTGAAGAACGAAGAAAGCGTTTTAAGGAATTACAAAGTCTTGCATATATAACTGCCTGTGATTATTGCAATGGTAATTATGGAACTACGCAGAATGAAAAACGTTATCCGGCGGGGGAGCAGATGTAAAATGTTAAAGATGTTGATTATAGGAGCTGATTCAGTTACACCAGATATTATTTTTGAAAAAAAGGAATTGTTTCCTAATTTAATGCAATTGATGAACCAAGGAGTGTATTCGGCATATTCAGCCTTTGTGCAAAAGGGATTCCATGGGTCGTATTCATCAGAGCAGAATTGGGCTTCATTATATACCGGTTTAACTCCAAAGCAGCATAATATAAATACAAATTATTCCAGAGGAGAGAATAGGAGACCTCAAATGAGAGATTTTGATGATTTATCTCCATTCTGGGAAGTATTAAATGATAATGGATATTCTGTGGGATTATGGGCGGCGGATAGTTGTGTAAATCCTGTTCCGATTAAAGGATATGTCATATCTACGAGATATCAGATGCTGAATACGCCGGTTGATGATAGAAAGTCTCCGAGATCCATAGAAATATGTGAGAAGGACAAAAAAATAGCTTCTGAAGTTTTAGAAGGAGATCCCATATATAGATTATATCCTAAAACATTAATTCAGCAGGGATTTTGCTATAAAGATCTTCAAGATGATCCTGAGCTTGCGGAAAGGGCAATCCTGAAGTATCACTTTCAAGATTCTATTAACAATTTCAAAGAAGAATTGGAATACTGGTTTGGAGCAATGGAAAGAACACAGGAAAGGTATCCGGTGGATGCAATGTTTTTCTACACTCCGACAACAGATTTGATTGCTCATTGCAGTACATATTGCGATGACAGCCCTACATTGTTAGAGGCTTATCAACTGTTGGATAAATACATAGGAGAGTTGATTGACAAACTACAGCCGGAGATTACAATTTTTGTGTCGGATCATGGACAGCAAAATTTTAAAAATATAGTCAATTGTACAAACCGGAAAATACAGAGGGAAGCATTCTCTGCCAGAGATGAGGTTTTATGGTTAAAGAATGGATACATTGCCTTTGAAGCACATAATGGTGCATTACTCTTTACCGCCCATGCATTGAGGGGAACATTTATTGCGTCGGGATTGGGAATAAAGAAAAATACATATATAGACGAAATGAGAACGGTTGACTTTTATCCAACATTATTAGAAATGATGAAGATAAAGGTTCCGGATCCCCGTGAAGGTTATGTATTGGATATATTTAATAGACAGGTTGTAAATAAAGACTTGTTGTTGGATGAAAAGAAAATAGAAAAAAAGAAGATTGCGTTTATTCAATGCCAGCAACCGAGCGTTACAGATATTATTTTAAACGAACTATATATTGAGAAGCGCTTTTCTTGCATTACAGTAGTAGGAGAAGAAAAGTATCGTGAAATCTACTTGAATAATCCGAGAGTTACAGGATTTGTATCATATGAGGAATTCAAGTCTGATAATTATGACGAAGTGTATTGTGGAATTTATAATCAGACTACGGAAGAAATGAAATATATGAGGATAAAATAATGCAACAAAAGCATTTTTTGCTTTATGGTCATGGGGGATCTTACAACCATGGCGGAGAAGCTATTACACGGTGTACTATTGATTTATTGAGGAAACAAGTGCCGGATTGTTTTATAACATTGTCAACACATTTTCCGGAGCAGGACAGGGAGTTTGGACTAATTCCGGATGAAATAATTACCAGGAATTGTTCGACACGTGATAATGCGTTGATGTATCGGGATACATTAGAGAGAATCACATCAGACACAACCGTAATACAGGTAGGCGGAGACAACTATTGTTATACTAACTGGCAGCGGTATGCACAGATTCACCAAAAAGCTAAAGAGTGTGGCGGGAAAAGTATTTTATGGGGATGCTCCATAGATGCCAATGCAATAGATGATGAGATGCTTGGAATATTACAGGCGCATGATTTAGTTTTGGCAAGAGAGTGCCTGACGTATCGTACACTTGTGAAAGCAGGGCTTACTAATGTTATCAAAGTAAGTGACATTGCTTTTGGGCTGGAACCGCAAAAAGTAGAATTCCCATTCAATCATTATATAGTATTGAATCTAAGTCCGTTGGTGTGTCGTAAAAATGCAGAAGTATTGGATGCATACAGAAATCTGATAACTTTGATCATGGATCAGACAGATTATTCTGTTGTACTCTTACCTCATGTAGTAATGCCGGTGGATAATGATAAGGATGTTTTGGATGAACTTGGATTTCATGACAATACAAGGGTAGTCAGGGTCTCTGATAAATTATCTGCCGGGCAATACAAATATATCATATCGAGAGCGGATCTATGTGTGGCGGCGCGAACGCATGTGACGATTGCGGCATATTCTTCCTGCGTTCCTACATTGGCTATTGGCTATTCGACGAAAGCAAGTGGAATTGCCATGGATTTGGGTTTTTTAGAGTATGTAATACCTATAGAAAACGAAAATCTAACGGAGCAAATATGTGAAAGCTTTAAAAAATTGCAACGGGAACAGCAGGTGTTGAGAAATAGATTGAATACTGAGATGCAGCAATATAAGGAGCAGGCAGTGCCGGATTCGGTAATTGCTTTTTTAAGAGGAGAGCAGGAATGATTTATGTTCGTACCTGTGCATATAATGCAGAAAAAACAATAAGAAGAGCGATGGATAGTGTCTTGAATCAGACATACAGAGATATTACATATTATGTATTGGATAATGGATCGACTGACAGGACAGGAGAGATTGTCAAGGAATATGCGTTGAATGATAGTAGGGTAGTACCTTTTTATAACAAAGTAAATAGAGATTTGACAGAGAATCCTCAATTTTGGTTAGTGTCTCATGAATTGAAAGAGGAAGATTATTTCTGTATATTGGATGCAGATGATGAATATGATCTTACTTTTCTGGAGGAAATGATTTCATTTGTTGAAAGATATCATCTGGACATTGCAGCTTGTGGGACTCGTTTTATTAATGCTGCAAATAATATAAAAATAGAAGATCGAAAGCTTACGGGAAATAGAGTTCTGACAGACAAAGAGGATTATAATCAATATTTTTCGGAGATACATTGGAATCTTAGGCAGGTATGGGGGAAGGTGTATTCAGCAAAAGCTGCAAAAGCACGATATGAAACTTACTTACCGGATTGGTTTCCTAAGGCATATGGTGGAGATACTGTGAATGTATATGAATGTGTTAAAGCATCGCAGGCAATTGGCGTATATGCGAAGGTGCTTCATTCCTATTATGTGTCTTCTAAGTCGGTTTCTTATCAATGGATTGAGGGCAGAGAAGATGCCGATGAGATTTTGTTCCAAAAGTCGGTAGAACTGTTGATGGAAAAGTGTGGAGAAGTTTCACAGAATAATATAGCTTTTTTGTGCGCGGTATATTATCATGCGGTGATGGATACTTTGGCGGTGCTGTTTTCAGCAGAATTGACGGTGAAGTGTAAGTGTGCATTACTTAAAAAAATTATGGAAAAGCCGTTGACAGGTACAATGATGGGTTGTGTGGAAGAAAAAGCCCATAGGGCATTTGCGGAAAGAGTTGTTTTGGGTATCTTACAGATGTGCAATACAGAGTGTGAAGAGACCGATCTGACAGCCTGTTATTCAATGCTTGCTGCATTTACGGAATGGTTTTCGAAATTAATTGCACAAAAGGATTTCCGATTATACGTAACCGAGTGCTCTAAGGTCGTGGGAGATATTGCGTTGGGGGATTATGAGGCAGCAGTGAATGAAATCATATGTTTCTTGAATGTTCCCAATGTCATGACTAGAACCGAAGAAAAATGGTTGGAGCTCGGTCTGAATATAGCGGCAATCAGTAATCAGGAAGAAAAATATATTGTATTTTCTAAGAAGATGATTTGCTGGAAATGGGAAAATGAGCATCAGACGGAAGCTTGGCAGGAGCTTCAGGAATGGTTGGAAATGTTGCCGGAGGACAGCGAATTACGCAATATGGAACGTGCATTTAGAAAATAATCGCTGTTTTGTTGTAAATGGGCGGAAAGTGTTATTTGTATGATATTATTAAAATAAAAAAGAAACGAGTAACCTTTTCCAGCCCAAAGACCTTACTCAGTAGCGAAACTCATTTCTTAGATTATAATAAGTTATGAAAAAGGAAATGTCAAAGATTTTTTACAGCATACTGCCTAAATTCGCATAGTGCAGATTTTGCTATTTTGCTGCATTGACAATGATAGTTTTGTTTGTTATCCTTTGCCTATAAGCAGATATTTCTATTTCGAAATTTCTATATCGGCGGAAACCGATGTCTATGACTTCAGAGGAATCCCTGCTTAGATACCCAATGACAATAATAAAGCAGGGGAAAGCACACGAGGAATTACAATGTGTGATGTTGTTTCGTGAAGGCTGTTTTTCTCCTGTGAAAGTGTGGAAGGAGAATACAGATGGCGAAACGTTATGAAGAACTGACGATTGAAGATGATTTGATGTTCGGGAAGCCGATCCGTCTGGATGTGTACACGAAGGATCAAAAGCGTATATACGATGCGGAGATGCAGAAACGGAATCACCATTCGCTTGAGAAGCTGGAACTGCCGAAACGAAGCAGATTTTACCAGTCCACCATGGATACGGATCATCTGAGCAGGGGGAGATCTTACCGGGAGCTGCCGGAGGGAAAGGTGTTGTTTATCTGTACGTTTGATCCCTTTGGGTTAGGATATGGCAAGTATTCGTTCCAGAATCTGTGTGTGGAAGATCGGGAATTATGCTTAGAGGATGGGACAGAGAAGATTTTTTATAACTGCGTGAGTGATGCAAAGGATATACCGGAAAACTTAAGAGAGTTATATGAGTATATCAGAACAGGCAAGGTCGGAAGAGATCTGACCCGGAGGATAGATGAGGCCGTAGCCAGAGCCAGGAAGAATGAAGTGTGGAGGTCGGAATACGTGAAAGAATTATTACATGATGATGACGTTAGAGAAGAAGGAAGGGCCGAAGGAAGAGCCGAGGGCAGAGCTGAAGGTATAGCCGAGGGAGAAGCGCATGGAGAGGTAAAGGGAACCATCAGGATTTGTAAGGATTTTGGCTTGACCTTTGAAGAGACAGTAAATCGAATCCGAGAGATGTTTCAATTACCGGAGAATGAGGCACAGAGAGATATGAAGCTGTATTGGTAGTAGTTGTAAAACTGACCGGAATCTTTGTATGGGTGAATAGTTTCCCTTGCATCTTGCTTTTAAATAGTATAAAATAGACCCAGTGTTGCAAACAGAATATTACAATATGACGCACAAAGGGGTGCATGCCGGGAGGCATGCGCCCTTTTTTCGTAAGATTTTATGCTGCGGGATTGATATCAGCTGTTGGCATTTTGGCAGGCGTGCCGGTTTCTTCCGGAGATGCCGTCGGTGCAGAGGAAGCCTCCGGTGTGGCCGTAGGTTTTGCTTTTTCCAGGGATGCCTTGATGGCTTCCAGCAATATCAGGGAAGTATATCTGCTCTCTGAGGAATACGTTACCCGGCTTAAGTCCTGGGTCTCACAGATCTGTTCACTAAGGGAATCCATAGTAGGCTGCAGGAGTGGATACATGGTAGTCAGAGTCTCATCGGAATCTGCCAGACTTAAGGAAGTAATGGCATGGTCGTTTACAATGACTTCCACATTGACAGTCTCGCTGCCCAGGATCAGTTCAGTGGTATAGATTCCGGGGATATATGTATTAGCGGCATCGGCAGATACGGTTTCCGCTGAGACATCGGCGACAGCGCCCGAGGAGACATCTTCCGGTATATCCGGCTCCTTTTCCGGCAACAGCAGCATGAGCAATAATATCAGGAACAACACTCCCAATGCGGCGAAGATTCCGGTATAGAGCAGTTCTTTTCTGCGAAGTACAACAATCTTTGTATTTGCACTCATTCTTAAGTCTCCTTGGAATGATGGGATGATCTTTATAAATAGTATGCGGAGGCCGGTACTCATAGTACAGCAAATAAGGAGAACTTCACATTGACAAGACAAAACAGGCATTGCTATAGTTAAGACAAGTATTTTTCACGGATGCGTCCGCCCCGTGGAAAAGGAGCAGACAGGCGGCGCAGAAACGAGGGTAACGATGAATAATTATACCAAGGAAGACGTCATCCGTCTTGTGGAAGAAGAGGATGTGGAATTTATCCGTCTGCAGTTCACGGATCTGTTCGGCAATCTGAAAAATATTGCGGTGACAGCCAGCCAGCTGGACCGCGTATTGAGCAATAAATGTATGTTTGACGGTTCGGCTATTGACGGTTTTGCACGGATTGAAGAATCCGACATGTATCTGTATCCGGATCTGTCGACACTGGAGATTTTCCCCTGGAGACCCCAGCAGGGCAAAGTGGCCCGTATGATCTGCGATGTATATCGTCCCAACGGACAGCCTTTCGAGGGAGATCCTCGTTATGTGTTAAAGCGTGCGGTGCAGCAGGCAGAGGACATGGGATATACTTTTGAGGTAGGCCCCGAGTGTGAATTTTTCTTATTTAATACGGACGAAAATACCATGCCTACCACCAACACCCATGAGCAGGCAGGGTATTTCGACATCGGTCCCCTGGATTTCGGCGAAAATGCCCGTCGTGACATTGTCATGAATCTGGAGGATATGGGATTTGTCATCGAGGCTTCCCATCACGAGATGGCTCCGGCCCAGCATGAGATTGATTTCAGATACGATGAGGCATTACATACCGCAGACAACATCATGACCTTCAAGATGGCCGTACGCACCATTGCGAGACGTCATGGATTGCACGCTACTTTTATGCCGAAGCCCAAGTTCGGTGTCAACGGTTCCGGCATGCACATCAATATGTCCTTGCAGAAGGATGGAAAAAACATTTTCCAGGATGCTTCCGATCCCAATGGTCTGAGCGAAGAGGCTTACTATTTCATCGGCGGTATCATGAGACATATCAAAGGAATGGCAGCCATTACGAATCCGCTGGTGAATTCCTACAAGCGTCTGGTACCCGGTTTCGAGGCACCGGTCTACATTGCATGGAGCACGACGAACCGCAGCCCCTTAATCCGTATTCCGGCTGCTGCAGACGGAGAGGGCACCCGTATCGAGCTGCGTAGTCCCGATTCTGCTGCTAACCCTTATCTGACACTGGCAGTCTGCCTGAGTGCAGGATTAGAGGGCATCCGGGAGAAAATAGAGCCGCCTCAGAGCATCAATGCCAATATTTTTGCCCTGTCAGAAAAAGAGCGTGAGGAATTGCATATCGATCAGCTGCCCGGCACACTTCTGGAGGCAGTGGAGGAACTGGAGAAGGATACTTTCATTCAGAAAGTGCTTGGAGATCATATTGCCGGAAAATACATCGATGCCAAGCGGAAAGAGTGGCATGAGTACCGTTCTCAGGTATCCGAGTGGGAGATTCAGGAGTATCTGTACAAGTATTAAAATATTCCTTTCTTTTGTAATAATGGAGTGACTATTCTTCGTAAAGTGACTCGAATGGAGTCACCGCCACGTACATGAGCAAAACTAGCTGCATAGAAGCGTGTGGTTTTGCGAATGCGAGGGGTGGAATAGTTACAAGATGAATCAACAAGACAGAAGAAAGGAGGTGGGCCGATGACGAACATTATTGTCGTACTGCCGAAGCTGGAGGAAGCCAAAGGCGTCAAGAATATTCTGGTGCGCAGTGGCTTTCAGGTCACGGGTATCTGTACCACAGGCACTCAGGCTATCAGTCAGGCGGACGGTCTGAACGACGGTATTGTGATCTGCAGCTACAAGCTGGCGGACATGATATACACAGAACTACATGAAGATCTGCCGGAAGGTTTCGAGATGCTGCTGATGGCATCCCAGAATCTGATCAGTGAATGCTATGGCAATGGCATCGTATGTCTTTCCATGCCGTTAAAGGTACAGGACCTGATCAATACCGTGAACCTGATGGTGGAAGGTGTGGAACGCCGCAGAAGAAAACGCCGTATGCAGCCGAAAGTACGGAATGCAGCGGATGAAAAAGCAATCAAGGATGCCAAGGAATTACTGATGGCACGAAATCATATGACGGAAGAAGAAGCCCACCGCTACCTTCAGAAGACCAGTATGGACAGTGGTACCAATCTGGTGGAGACGGCACAGATGGTATTGTCCATGATGATGGAGTAAGCAGGACGGCCCGGAAATGATTACAGGGATCCGGGCGTTACAGACAGGATATGTGAAAGAGAACAACAGGAGGAACAGCAATCCATGAAATTTACAAAAATGCAGGGCTGCGGCAACGATTATGTATATGTCAACGGCTTTACGGAGAAGCTTTCACCGGAAGAGAAGCCGGAGATCGTAAGAAGCTTAAGTGACAGACATTTCGGAATCGGCGGCGACGGTGTGATCTTCATCAATCCGGCGGAAGAAGCGGATTTTGAGATGGAAATGTACAATGCGGACGGCAGCCGTTCGGAGATGTGCGGCAACGGCATCCGCTGCGTGGCAAAATATGTCTACGACAAAGGACTGACGGACAAGAAGGACATTACCATCGTCAGCGCCGGAAAAATAAAATATCTGAAACTCACCGTGGAGGGAAAGACCGCCACGGACAGAGGACAGGTGACGCTGGTACAGGTGAACATGGGAAATCCCATCCTTGCTCCGGCAGAGGTGCCGGTAACAGTGGAAGCCACACAGGAGACGGCAGACGGACCGGCGGTAGTGAATGCTCCCATCATGGTAGACGACACGGAATACCACATGACATGTGTATCCATGGGCAATCCCCATGCCATCGTATTTATGGAAGGGGTAAAGGATCTTGACATTGAGAAGATCGGCCCGAAGTTTGAGCATCATACCTGTTTTCCTAACCGGACCAATACCGAATTCGTAGAGATTCTGGATCGGAAAAATGTGTTTATGCGCGTCTGGGAGAGAGGCACCGGGGAGACCCTTGCCTGTGGTACCGGATGTTGCGCTACGGCGGTGGCTTGTGTACTAAATGGTTTGACGGACGAGGAAATAACTGTTAAACTATTAGGCGGTGAACTGCACATCAAATGGGACCGCAAGGAGAATCTGGTCTACATGACCGGTCCTGCGAAGATCGTATTTGAAGGTGAAGTGGACCCGTACTCCATCTGATAGCACGTAGTGCGGAAAAATTGCTTATTTACGACAGCAAGGTGACAGCAATACTGCACCAGGGATAATAGAGAGGAGAACGTACTATGTTTAAAGTAAACGACAACTATTTAAAACTTCCCGGAAGCTATTTATTTTCCACCATCGGCAAAAAGGTAAGTGCGTATTCCGCAGCACACCCGGACAAGAAGATCATCCGTCTGGGCATCGGTGACGTGACACAGCCTTTGGCGCCTGCTATCATTGATGCGCTGCACGGTGCAGTGGATGAGATGGGAAAAGCGGAGACTTTTCATGGTTACGCTCCCGACCTTGGTTATGAATTCCTGCGCAATGCCATTGCAGAGAATGATTATAAGGCAAGAGGCTGTGACATTGCACCGGACGAGATCTTTGTATCGGACGGAGCAAAATGTGACTGTGGCAATATTCAGGAGATCTTCAGTCTGGACAACAAGATTGCAGTATGTGACCCCGTTTACCCCGTATACGTAGATTCTAATGTTATGGCGGGCAGAACCGGCACTTACGATCCGAAGTCCGAGACCTGGAGTGATGTGATCTATATGCCCTGTCTGGCAGAGAACGGTTTTGCACCGGAGCTGCCGAAGGAGACCCCGGATCTGATCTATCTGTGCTTCCCCAATAATCCTACCGGTGCTGCCATTACCAAGGCGCAGCTGCAGGAGTGGGTGGACTATGCCAATAAGGTAGGCGCTGTCATTCTCTATGATGCGGCATACGAAGCATATATTTCCGAACCGGATGTGCCTCACAGTATCTATGAATGTGAAGGAGCCAGAACCTGTGCCATCGAGTTCCGTTCCTTCTCCAAGAATGCCGGCTTTACCGGAGTGCGTCTGGGCTTTACCGTGATCCCCAAGGATTTAAAGAGCAGGGATGTGAGCCTCCATGCACTGTGGGCAAGAAGACACGGCACCAAATACAATGGAGCACCCTATATCGTACAGCGCGCCGGTGAGGCAGTATACTCTGCAGCAGGCAAGGCACAGCTGAAGGAGCAGGTTGCTTATTACATGAACAACGCACAGTATATCCTGAAGGGCTTGCAGGAAGCGGGCTTCACGGTATCCGGCGGTGTGAACGCTCCCTATATCTGGCTGAAAGCGCCTAACGGCATGACCAGCTGGGAGTTCTTCGATTACCTTCTGGAGAATGTCAACGTGGTGGGTACGCCCGGATCCGGTTTCGGACCCAGCGGAGAGCATTATTTCCGTCTGACGGCTTTCGGAAGCTATGAGAATACCGTGGAGGCAGTGGATCGTCTGAAGAAGATTCAGTTATAGGCAGCCGTTCTTTGCCATAAGAGGAATGGAGCAGATATATGCAGGAAAAGCAGAAAAAAGCAATCCGGTGGATCAGCCCGGTACTGATCGCATTGACAGCACTGATCGTGTGGCGCGTCAACTATGAGATCGAATTTATGATGGATGATGAGTGGTATTCGACGGTATTGTATGCGGATACACCGATCCGGAATCTCAGTGACATTATCCGTGCGCAGATCTGGCATTATTTCAACTGGGGCGGCAGAAGCATGGCGCATGCACTGCTGCAGCTGATCCTGCTGGCCGGAGAACACTGGGCGGATATCCTGAATACAGGAATGACACTGCTGTTGGGATGGCTGGCCTGCATGATAGCAGACAGACGTAAGCTCCCGTACTGGTTTGCAGCGTTGGGGATGATCCTGGGGCTGAATGCCAACTGGAAAATGAGTATGTTCTGGGAAGCCGGAGCAGCGAATTATCTGTATATGGCGGGTTTTCTGCTGGCATTTTTGTTCTGTTATCTGAAATATGAGGAAAAAAATCTTCCCGGCATCGTCATCTGGATCCTTCCACTGGGATTGATCGCAGGCTGGAGCAATGAGAATATGGGGCCTGCGGTATGGCTCCTGAGTCTTCTGGTGATCCTGTTAAGACACAGAGAGCACAAAAAAGCTCCGGTGTGGATGTATCTGGGAAACATCAGCTGCCTGGCGGGAACCATTTTGATGATCGCTGCACCGGGCAATTTTGTCCGCAGCGGGGAGACGGGGGAAGAAGCCTACAGCCTGCTGTGGAGAATGTATCTGCGTTGCTACGCAGAAGCGAAGGGAATTATGGAGTATCTGTTCCCTGCCCTGCTGCTTACGGTATTTGCACTGATCGTCTGCAAAGGCATTCTGAAAGAAAACCTGGGCAGAAATACAGTGCTGCTATTGCTGGGGGCACTGTTGTCCTGGGGTGCCATGATCCTGTCCCCACACTATCCGGATCGGGCGGCTTTCGGAACGATGGTTTTGTTGATTTGTGCGATTTTATCCATGACGGGAAAAATCGCAGACAGGCAGAAAGAAAATGTCTGGATGTTCTATGGCTGTGCCGTGCTGGTATGGCTGCGGGGCATGTATTTTCTGGTGGAATACCTGGGATTATGCTGGGGATGGATCAAATAAGTGAATAAATGTCCATTATAAAAGACCTCACAGTCTGCAGATGCGCCGGTAGTGAGGTCTTTTATGAGTGTACACATTATTTTCTGGCATACCGGCTCCGGTACTGGCGCGGTGTCATGCCGGTCTTTTTACGGAAGATCTGCGAGAAATAAGACTGCGAAGAAAAGCCGACGCTGGTGGCTACCTGAGCTACCGACAGATTGGAGGATACCAGAAGCTCCTTGCAGGCTTCCAGCCTCCGGTCTGTCAGGTAATTGATCGGAGACTGCCCGACACATTCGGTAAAGGAATGTGCCAGATAGAATTTGTTGATATGTGTGATCTCCGCCAGGGAATCCAGTGTAATGTTCTGGGAATAGTTGGAATCGATATAACGCTTCGCCAGAGCACATTCCTTGGACAACTGGAAGGAGGAGTCAGAGATGACGGACAGGTTCTGCTTCCGGGAAATATATACCAGGAGCACCTGAAGCAGTCCGTGACATACCTGTTCAAAGCCGGGAAGCTTGTCGCGGAATTCCTGCATCATCAGCTGGGCAAAGTTGATGAACTGTTTTTTATCAGAGCCGTAGCTGTAGAAGCTGTAGCCCTTCGGGTTGTCTTGCCCCGCACCGGAAAACGAAAATGCAAGTCCGTCCACACCGAATACGATATATTCCATGGGATCGTTGGGAAGCGTTTTCTCCGTGTGCTCTACATAAGGATTGATGATGACCAGATCGTCCGTCTTCACAGGCACCTTTTCATTCTCTATATAGAAGGCTCCCTCACCCCGCAGGACATAGAACAGTTCTGAAAAGTGATGTGTATGCGGAAGGGACTGCCAGTCACCTTCGTATTTGGAGATGGAGATGTAACGCAGCTGAAAATGTTCCGGAGAACTGTTTGCGGAGCCGATATTGATAAATTCATTACTCATAACCAGATACCTTCTTTATCTTATTTTTATTGTGTACTATTTTCCAATCTATCGTATTTTTTATATTAAATATATAAAAAGAACAACATTTCACAAAAACATTCGTAATAAAGACGAAAAAATAAAAATATGTATGATCATGATAAGCATATTATACATAATCATTTCAAAAAATCCACTATTTTAGTAACAAAATAGCAATAAACATAACAAAACAAGCAACAAAGAAATTGATATCAGGTCAGGAAGCCGATATACTTTAGTCATCAGCTGCAAGATAGTACAAAAGTGATGGGAGGAAACCATGCGATGACAGGAAGACTGACGCTGCCGACCGATGCAGACATCATTGACGAAACGATACGCTTAAAAAATCTTCTGGGTGCAGACGCTTTAAGAGACTGTGACGGAACCGAAATGCCGGAAGCACTTTTGTCAGAGCCGGTGAAGAAATATGCAACTTATTATACCACGCGAAAGGATAATGCGTGGGCAATGAAGCATCCGGAGGAGATCCAGCAGGAATACCTGATCAGCAACCGCATCACCGCCAGAGGGGAAACACTCCGCATCCGACTGATGGAAGGCTTCCATACGGAGCAGCTTAAGGTCAATACGCTGGACGATCCGAAGCGTTGGTGGGAAGTGATCGACAGAACGACCGGTGAAGTGGTGCCGACGGATGCATGGGAATTTGATGAGGCATCCGGTGAAGTGGAGATCCGTACGATCCCCTATCATGAGTATACGGTAAGCTTTCTGGCATTTTTGATCTGGGATCCGGTACACATGTACAATTTCATCACGAATGACTGGAAGGATACACCGCATCAGCTCACTTACGATGTGAGACAGCCCAAGACCAAACAGTATGTCAAAGACAAGCTGAGAAAATGGTGTGAAGACAATCCTCATATCGATGTGGTCCGCTTCACTACCTTTTTCCATCAGTTTACACTGACCTTCGATGACAAGAAGCGGGAAAAATTTGTAGAGTGGTTTGGATACAGCGCAAGTGTGAGCCCCTATATCCTGGAACAGTTTGAAAAATGGGCAGGTTACAAATTCCGCCCGGAGTACATTGTGGATCAGGGATATCACAACAGCATGTTCCGCGTTCCCAGCAAACAGTTCCTGGATTTCATAGAGTTCCAGCAGATCGAGGTATGTGCGCTGGCGAAGGAGCTGGTAGACATTGTACATTCTTATGGCAAGGAAGCTATGATGTTCCTCGGAGATCATTGGATCGGAACAGAGCCCTACGGTAAATATTTCGCAGGCATCGGACTGGATGCAGTGGTAGGCTCTGTCGGAAGCGGTGTGACACTCCGCATGATCTCTGATATCAAGGGAGTGGATTATACCGAAGGACGGCTGTTACCTTACTTTTTCCCGGATGTGTTCTGCGAGGGTGGTGACCCGATCGGAGAGGCAAGGGATAACTGGAGAAAAGCAAGGCGTGCATTACTCAGGTCTCCCCTGGACAGGATTGGATATGGCGGCTATCTGAAGCTGGCAAGTAATTGGCCCGGTTTCATTGATGAAATACAAAATGTAGTAACGCAGTTTCGGGAGATCCATGAAAATATGCAGGGGACAGCTTCCTATGTGGCACCTTTCAAGGTGGCGATCCTGAACTGCTGGGGCAGTCAGAGAAGGTGGATGTCCAATCAGGTACATCATGCGATCTGGCACAGGGAAACTTATTCCGCAGAGGGAGTACTGGAATGCTTAAGCGGAATGCCTTTTGAGGTCGAGTTCATTTCCTTTGATGATGTCAGGAATGGCATCCCTGAGGAAATCAAGGTCATCATTAATGTCGGGGATGCGTACACAGCATTCAGCGGCGCGGAGAACTGGATCGACGAAAAGGTCCTGACCAATATCAGACGCTTTGTGGATCAGGGAGGTGGCTTCATCGGTGTGGGTGAGCCTACCGCTTATCAGTATCAGGGAAGATATTTCCAATTGTCCGATGTGCTCGGTGTAGACCGCGAGATGTGCTTCTCTCTCAGTACGGACAAATATAATGAGAAAAATGACGATCACTTTATCTTAGAGGATATTGACGGAAGCTTAGATTTCGGCGAGGGCACCAGCCGCGTCTATGCACAGGGCGGACATTATCAGATCCTTGCGATGGATGGGGAATACAGCCAGCTGGTGGTCAATGAATATGGCAGAGGACACAGCGTATATTTTGCAGGTCTTCCGTATTCTCCCCAGAACTGCAGACTTCTGCTTCGGGCAATCTATTATGCAGCCGGCATGGAGCAGGAGATGAAACGTTACTATGTAACGAATGTGGATACCGAAGTAACGGTATTCCAGAAGACCGGCAAGATCGCAGTGATCAACAACTCGGCACAGGCACAGCACACAGAGCTGTATATCAAAGGAAAATGTGCATATGTGTTGGATCTGAAACCCGGCGAAATGCGTTGGGTGGACGATATGGAAGACAGGTAACTTATGGAAGGCAAAAGGCGTTTCATATTTTATAAGGTAGTACTTTACAAGTATAAGGAGGTTATTTAAGATGAAAAAGAAAGTATTAAGCGTGCTCTTAGTAGCGGCAATGGCTATGTCCATGCTGACCGGATGTGGCAGCAAGCCTGCCGGCAATGATGTGCAGAGCGCAGCACCCAGCGAGACATCCAAGGAAACAGAGGCAGCAGCAGAAACGACTGTTTCCGCAGAAGACGAGACACTGACCGTATGGTGCTGGGATCCTAACTTCAATGTCTATGCAATGAAGCAGGCAGAGAAGGCATATCAGGTGGATCATCCCAACTTCAAGTTAGACATTCAGGAGAAGGTATATAGCGATATCGAGACTGCTCTGATCACAGCGGCTGAAGCAGGTGATTACAGCACTTTACCTGATATCTTCCTGATGCAGGATTATTCCTTCCACAAAAATGCAACCAATTATCCCGGAATCTTCACAGCACTGGATGACTGCGGAATTGATTTCTCCCAGTTTTCCATGGGTAAGCTGGCTGACTCCACTGTAGATGGAACACATTATGGTATTCCTTTTGATAATGGTGCTACCATCATGGCGATCCGTTCCGATATGGTAGAAGCAGCAGGCCTTAAGGTAGAAGATTTCAAGGATACCACATGGTCTGAGTTCATGGAGCTGTCCAAGAAGGTAATGGCTGCGAATGATGTTCCCATGCTGACCTGCTCCGGCGGTTCTGAGATTGTGATCGAGATGTTACAGTCTGCAGGCGCTTCTCCCATGGTGGATGGAAAGGTGACACTGGTTGACAACGCAGCACTGAAGAAAGCAATCGAGACCTATAAGCAGCTGATCGATGAAGGAATCATGGCAGATTATACCGACTGGGATCAGTATATCGCTTCCATGAACAAGGGTACTGCTGCAGGCGTTATCCAGGGCTGCTGGATCATGTCCTCCATTCAGGCAGCAGAGGATCAGGCAGGTAAATGGGCAATCGTGAATATGCCTAAGTTAGATGATGTAGAAGGCGCAACCAACTACGCTAACTGCGGTGGTGCAAGCTGGGCAGTATCTTCTAACTGCAAAAATACCGATCTGGCATTTGATTTCCTGAACGCTACCTTTGGTGCGGATGTAGATTTATACGATGATCTGCTGGTAAATGCAGGAGCGATCGCAAGTTACCTGCCCGCAGCACAGTCTGAGACCTATAATGAGGGCAATGAGTTCTACGGCGGTCAGGCAGTGTACAAGGATATCGTAGAGTTCGCCGGACATGTTCCCGGAATTGACTACGGTGCATACTACTCTGACATCAGAAGCGCACTGACAGATGCAATCACCAACGTTGTCCAGAAGAACGCTGATATCGATACAGAGATCAAAAACGCTCAGGATACCGTAGAGTTTAATATCGCTGAATAATCACCAGAGTATGGAAACTGGATAGTACCGGGGGTGCAGCAGTGCGTTCCCGGTACTGTTGTAGGAGAGAAACATGGAAAAGAAGAAAGCAAAATTAAGTTTGGAAAAAAGGCATAATCTGACCGGATGGGCATTCCTGCTCCCGGCATCGATTTTAATATTTGTATTTTGTTTCTATCCGATGTCACAGGCCATCCTTCTTTCTTTCCGGAAGACAGGAGGAGTCTTTAATGGTGTAGCGAATTATGCCAGAATCTTCAAGGATAAAACATTCCAGCAATGCTTGTTCAATACCTTCTTTTATTTTGTGATTCAGGTACCGATCATGCTTGTGCTCGCACTGATGCTGGCGCAGCTGCTGAATAATCCTAAGATAAAAGGGAAAGGTATTTTCCGCACTTTGATCTTTCTTCCGTGTGCAACGTCACTGGTATCTTATTCCATGATATTTAAGTCATTGTTTGCTCCGGATGGAGTGGTCAACAGAGTGCTGATGGCCATCGGACTGTCTTCTGTGGACTGGTTCCAGAGTACATGGCCGGCGCGTTGGGTCATCGTGATCGCACTGATCTGGAGATGGACCGGATATAATATGGTATTCTATCTGGCAGGATTACAGAATATCGATTATTCTGTATATGAGGCAAGCTACATCGACGGCGCGACACCGTTCCAGCAGTTTATGAAGATCACGATACCGTTGTTAAAGCCGACCATTCTGATGACGGCGATCATGTCTACTTCGGGAACACTGCAGCTGTTCGATGAGTCTATGAACCTGACAGCAGGCGGTCCCGGAAAATCTACAATGACATTGGCGCATTACATCTACAATATCTCCTTTGTGGAGACACCGAAATTTAATTATGCGGCAGCGTTGTCTGTATGCATACTTGTGATGGTAGCGGTTCTGTCTGCAATTCAGATGAAGGTGGGTGACAAACGTGACTAAATTCAAACAAATGATTTCCTACACGATCTTAGTGATAGCAAGTTTTCTGTCAGCATTTCCGCTGTATTATATGCTGTGCGGCGCGACTAACCAGAGTATTGATGTGGTAAGAGGACGCTTGATCCCGGGTACCTATATGATCGAGAATTTCAAGACCCTGGTCGACATGCAGAATCTCGGACTTGCAATGTTTAATTCCTTCCGCAATGCGATCGTGATCACGGTTGTGACACTGCTGATCTGTTCCATTGCCGGTTATGGATTTGAGATCTATCATGATAAGGGCAAGGATATTCTGATGAGTATTCTGCTGCTGGCAATGATGCTTCCGTTCGTAGCGATCATGATCCCCCTGTTCAAGATGTTTACCTCCTGGAAGCTGGTAAATACCTGGATCGCACTGGCACTGCCATCCATCTCGACTCCGTTTATGATCATGCTTTTCAGACAGGCGGCACGTTCTTTCCCTCATGATATTATCGAGGCTGCCAGACTGGAAGGTCTGAGCGAAATACAGATTTTCTTCCGGATGTTCATCCCGGTGATGAAATCTACCTATGGAGCGGCGATGACGGTTACATTTATGAATGCGTGGAATAATTATCTGTGGCCGACGATCATTTTACAGGACAGCAAGGCGATCACCATGCCGATGTTAGTAGCCAATCTGAAGAGTGGATACAGTGTGGATTATGGTATGCTGATGCTGGGAGTATTGATCTGTACACTTCCTACAGCGATCATCTTCCTGTGTTTACAGAAGAGCTTTGCAAATGGAATTACGGGAGCAGTGAAATAATGCAACAGAAAATGCAAAAACAGGAAACTATGACACAGGCGCATATCAGGAAGGCTCAGGGAGCCTTCCTTTTGGCGCATAGAATGGGCCTGATCGAGGATCCCACCATGGAGGGTCTGGAGACCCGACGACAGAAGCACAATGAAGAGCTGCGGAGAATGGAACAGGAAGGACAGCGGTTCTACGGACCGCATTATTTTTCCGCACCGGCGTATCTGCAATATGAGCTGACCCGCCTGAAGCTGGATTTTGTGCAGCCGTGTGAGAAGGTCCGGGAAGGTGGTTATTGCCCGGATTTCACGGAGCAGGAGAAACGGGATTTTTACGAACAGAATAGAGATCTGTTCGGACGCTATCATGGGGATTATTTTACCTATGAGGAGGTGTCACAGATCATTGAGAAACGGTTACGGGAGGATGCATATGACAGGCTTATCTGCGACATATTATGTGAGTCAGAGAACAGGCAGTGATGAAAATGACGGACGCACATGCAGTACGGCGTTTGCCAGTCTGTCTGCTGTCAATCGAAGACACCTGCAGCCGGGCGACCGTGTCCTGCTGGAGCGGGGCAGTGTATTTTACGGACAATATCTGCATGTGACAGACAGCGGTACGAAAGAGGCACCGATCGTGATCGGAGCGTACGGCACAGCAGATGCACCGCCGCGGATCGATGCCTGCGGACAGGGGATCTGGTATCAGGATTATGGGACCCCGCTGGATGCACCTACGCATGTGTATCACGGCTATGTATCTTCCGCAGTGCTTTTGTACGATGCAGAGCATATTGTGGTCGAGGATCTGGAGATCACGAATGAAGGCAGCATGATCCCGGGAGAGCGTTATAGCTTGGGTGAGAAAATGAACCGTACCGGTGTGGCTGTGGCAGCTAAGGACAAAGGGGTGCGGAGCGGCATTACACTTAGGAATCTGTGGATCCATGATGTCCATGGGAATGTCTACGATAAACACATGAACAACGGTGGGATCTATATGACAGCGCTCCGCCCGGAATGTGAGGAGCTGACGGGTGTGGCACGGTATCGGGATATCGTTATTGAAGGATGCTTCGTGCACCGGGTCAGCCGCTGGGGAATTGCAGCAGGCTATACCTATGCCCATGATAAGTTCCGGGGGGCAGAGCTTACGGAAGCCGTTTTTCTGAACTATGGACATGAAAATATGCAGATACGGAATAATTATGTAAAAGAGGCCGGTGGGGATGGGATCACGCCGATGTATGCCCTGCGTCCTCTGGTGGAGCATAATATGGCAGACTCTGTGGCCTGCGAGATCAATGACCGGATCTATTGCGAGCCGGGTGACCGGATGGGAAAAGTGGCAGCCGGGATCTGGCCCTGGAAATGCAAGGATGCCCTGTTTCGTTATAATGAAGTCACGGACACCAGACTCAATCAGGACGGCATGGCATATGATGCGGATTCCGGGGACGGAACGGTGTATGAATCCAATTACAGCAGGCAGAATGAAGGCGGCTGTGTGATGTTCTGTCTGCAGGAGGCGATCCATAATACCTTCCGCGATAATATCAGCTATGATGATCTCGGTGGTACGATCAGCCCGTCAGAGAATCCGGATGCCCTGCTTCAGGATAATGTATACTATGTGCGCAGGGGGGTTCCCTTTGTACGTAAAAATATGGACGGAGGCAGCTTTACACAGGTGAATGACCGGGTTGTTGAGTTGTAAAATATGGTGCTGAGCCCAGGATGAAAACCTGTGGCTTGGCATTTTTTAATGCCTGATATTCTGGCGGCTCTGAAGCCGGCAGCCTGTTTTTAGCGTTTTTATTGCCTGGGGATAAAGGATTGACTGAGATAAAAAAATACGGTAGAATCTGTATCAAAAATGATATATGAAAATGAGGAAAGGAGCCGGTGCATGGGCGAAAGTATATTACAACTTCGGCAGATCCGGAAATCATTTGACAATACAGAAGTATTAAAAGGCATTGATCTGGAGGTGGCACAGGGAGAATTTATTACCCTGTTGGGAGCTTCTGGCTGCGGCAAGACCACGACGCTGCGTATTATTGCGGGGTTGGAACTGCCGGATGTCGGACAGGTGATCCTGGAAGGACAGGACATTACGAACCGTGAGCCGAACAAACGGGATGTCAATACGGTGTTCCAGAATTATGCCCTGTTTCCGCATATGAATGTGTCGGACAACGTAGGATATGGATTGAAGATCCGAAAAGTTCCCAAGGCAGAGATTGCAGAGAGAGTGGAGCAGGCCCTTCGTCTGGTACAGCTGGAAGGGTATGGAAAACGGATGCCGGATCAGCTGTCCGGTGGACAGAAGCAGCGTATTGCCATTGCCAGAGCGGTGATCAATGAGCCGAAAGTATTGCTGTTAGATGAACCGCTGGGAGCACTGGATCTGAAGCTGCGCAGGCAGATGCAGCTGGAACTGAAACGTCTGCAGAAGCAGCTGGGGATCACGTTTATTTACATCACTCACGATCAGGAAGAAGCCATCAATATGTCGGACCGCATCGGTGTCATGCACGAAGGCATCCTGGAACAGCTGGGGACGCCCAATGAGGTGTACTATCAGCCGCAGACCAGCTATGTGGCGGATTTTGTGGGAAATGCGAATATTCTGCATAAAAATGGGGAGACTTTTGCCATCCGCTCGGAAAACATTCTGATGAACGGGGAGGCAGCCTGCACACAGGAGGCTGTCGTGGTGGAAAAAAGCTTTGCCGGAGGGCAGCTGCGCATTCTGTTTGGCCTGCCGGACGGACAGACTCTGACCGCCAGCCGCTATGGAATCGACAATGACTTACAGCCGGGACAGAAGGTGCAGATCGGCTGGGATGCGAAAGACGCAGTAAAGGTAATAGATAATGACAAAGACGAAAATCACAAGTAACAGCCGCAGGAGAAGCGGGAATGTCGGACTGATGATCCCTATGTATGTGTTCACGATTCTGTTCGTGGCTCTGCCGATCCTGTATCTGTTCCTTTTGAGCTTTTTACAGAGAGCACAGGTCTGGGGCGTGGACTTTACATTCACCCTGGACAATTATAAGAGAATATTGGAACCGCTGTATCTGGATACTTTCTGGCAGTCGTTGAAGCTGGCATTTACTGCCACCTTTTTCGTGGCACTGATCGGGTATCCATACGGTTATTTCATGGCGAAAATGAACGCTGTCTGGAAACGGAGAATGCTGCTGCTCATCATGATCCCGTTCTGGACCAGTGCGCTGATCCGCCTCTACGGCTGGATCATTGTCTTCCGAAGCAACGGTGTGCTGGATAAGATATTGATGGGACTGCATCTGACCGATCGGCCGTTAAAGCTGCTTTACACTTATCCGGCAGTGGTAGTGGGAATGGTTTATTCCCTGCTGCCTTTTATGATCCTGGCAGTGTATTCCAGTGCAGAGAAGCTGGATGTCTCTCTGGTGGAAGCCTCCAGAGATCTGGGAGCCTCGGCGTGGAAAGCCTTCTGGACCGTCAGCTTCCGGCTGACGCTGCCGGGACTTTTGTCCGGCGTGGTGCTGTCCTTTATTCCGTCCATGGGACTGTTTTTCATAGCGGATATTCTGGGCGGCAATAAGATCGTGCTGGTAGGCAGTGTGATCCAGGAACAGATCACCAAGGGGCGGAACCAGCCTTTTGCGGCGGCGCTGTCTGCGGTGTTGATGATACTGACTTCCGTGATGATCCGCCTGTACCGCAAGATCACCGGAACCTCACAGCTGGAAGGGATGATGTAGCGTATGAAAAAGAAAAAATGGCCCTTTGTATATGTGGCGGTGATCACAGTGCTGACCTATATTCCAATCCTGCTGACGGTGGTGTATTCCTTCAATGCTTCCAAACTGACCTCTGTGTGGGAAGGCTTTTCCCTGAAATGGTACCGGGAGTTGTTCCGGGACAGAGATCTGGGGGAAGCACTGATTAACAGCCTGATCCTTGCGGTACTTAGCTGTGCCTTTGCGGTGTTGATTGGCACTTCGGGAGCACTGGGGATGAGCCGCAGAAAACGGAAACTGGACGATGCCGTGGCCTATGTGTCCACGCTGCCCATCATGATCCCGGAGATCATTCTGGGAATGGTATTTTTATCCGTATTTTCCCTGATGGGACTGCCCTTTGGCATGGTTACTCTGGTGATCGCCCATACCACGTTCTGTGTGCCCTATATTTTTACCATGGTGCGGGCGAGACTGGTGGGAATGGACCGGTCGCTGGAAGAGGCGGCACTGGATCTGGGAGCCACAAAATGGCAGGTATTCCGGGATGTGATATTGCCGCAGATCCTGCCGGCGATCCTGTCGGGAGTGCTGCTTGCATTTGCCATGTCCTTCGATGATGTGGTGATCAGTATTTTCGTCACCGGACCGAAGGTCAACACCCTGCCGGTGAAGATCTATACGAAATTAAAGACCGGCGTGACCCCGGAGATCAATGCACTTGCAACAGTGATGCTGTTTGTGATATTGTTGTGTCTGGCGGGAGCGTATGTGCTGGGACGTAAGTCGCAGACAGCTGTAGAGAAAGCTGCCGGGGGAAAATGAGGAAAGAACGATTCCGCAAATGCAATTGCGGATAAATAACAACATAAAAATGCATAGCAGATGATGCAGGAGAACTGTATCGAAGGAGGAGATTATGAAGAAAAAGCTGGCAATGCTGTTGGCAGCGACCATGCTGGCCACGTTGTTTACCGGCTGTGGAGCAGGCGGGAAAGAAGATAAGGGAGAACTGAATCTCTATACCTGGGACGGCATGTTCCCCCAGGAGATTTTAGATGGTTTTGAAAAAGAGACCGGTATCCGTATCAATTATTCCAACTTTGATTATGATGAAGACATGCTGGCGAAGCTGGAAGAAACCAAGGGCGGTGATTACGATCTGGTCATTGCGGATGACTATATCATTGAGCTGGCCATTCAGGAGGGCCTGGCTCAGAAGCTGGATACTTCCAGGATCAGTACTTATGATAACCTGAATCCTGTATTTATGTCTCAGTTCTATGACCCGAAGAACGAATATACCGTGCCCTACGGAGCGGGCATACCTCTGATCGTATACGATCCGGGACTGACGGATGTGAAGATCACAGGCTATGAGGATCTGTGGAATCCGGCACTGGAAAATAACGTGGCACTGACGGCAAACTATCGTGTTATCGACGGCATCACCTTAAAGACCATGGGAGAATCCTTCAACACCGAGGATCTGGATGTGATCCGGGCAGCAGGAGAGAAGCTTCTGAGTCTGGCTCCCAATATCCGTGTGATCAATGACAATAATACGCAGGATTATCTGATCAGCGGCGAGGTGGCAGCAGCGTTCCTGTATACTTCCCAGGTATCTGCGGCACTGCAGGCGAGACCGGATCTGGAAGTGGTATATCCCAAGGAGGGACTGGGCTTCGGCATTATGGCCGGATTTATACCTTCCCAGGCACCCAATGCAGATGCGGCTTATGCATTTTTGGACTATATCAACGATCCTGAGAATGCGGCGAAATGCTATGAGTATATCGGCTACTACTGCACCAACAAAGCTGCGGAAGAGTATATTTCCGACGACATGAAGAAAATGATCGTATTGCCGGAAGATGCAGCGGAGGGCGAGATCGTGCAGAATATCTCCCAGGAGGCAGAGGATCTGCATGCGGAGATCTGGAATCAGTTCAAGAGTGCATGCAACTAGCCCCCCCTTTGCTCATAAACCGGCGCTCATCTCATGAACATATTCGTTCGAAAAATCATGCAAGCATGATTTTTGCGCTCGGATATGTCCATGGCTGAACTGTTACAATGAAAAAACGCTTGACAGATTTGATTTGTGCGAATATTATAAATCTAAGTTGAAAAACTATTTTGTAAATGCTATGAAAGAGACTCTTGCCAAGGGAAACGACAGGAATACAGCGTCACCGACTGAGAGCGCTGTTTGCGGAAGCTGGCGAAGGGAACACTCCGGAGCAGGTGATCTGAACTGCAGAATATCACATGCAGCTAGGATGACACGTTGCACGCGTTAAGTGACAAAAGTGGATAGGCAAAGGCGCCTGTCAATTCGGGTGGTACCACGGATTAGATGATTCGTCCCGGGATATGTTTTAACATGTCCCGGGGCTTTTTGTATTCAAAAATAAGCTGTACAGGGAGCGCACATTCGGGACACTATATAACAGGAGGTGCGATATGTACAGAGATTTAACAATGAAAGAGATCAGTGAACAGCAGATCGGACAGACTTTGCAGGTGGCAGGCTGGGTGGAGAACATCCGTGACCACGGCGGCGTATCCTTTATCGATCTGCGGGATATGTACGGTGTGTTACAGGTGGTCATCCGTAAGCCGGAGCTTTTAAAGGGCATCACCAAGGAAATGTGCCTGTCCATTACCGGTCTTATGGAACACAGAGACGAAGAGACCTACAACCCGAAGATTCCTTCCGGCACCATCGAACTGGAAGCACACAAGATCGATGTGTTGGGAAGAGTATATAAACAGCTTCCTTTCGAGATCCAGACGTCTAAAGAGATCCGGGAAGATGTGAGATTAAAATATCGTTATCTTGACCTTAGAAATGCAAAAGTAAAGGATAACATTGTATTTCGTTCCAAGGTGATCAGTTATCTGCGCCAGAAGATGACGGACATGGGATTTTTGGAGATCCAGACCCCGATCCTGTGTGCTTCTTCTCCCGAGGGCGCCAGAGACTATATTGTTCCCAGCAGAAAATTTAAAGGAAAATTCTATGCGCTGCCCCAGGCACCGCAGCAGTATAAGCAGCTGCTTATGGCTTCCGGCTTCGATAAGTATTTCCAGATCGCTCCCTGCTTCCGTGATGAGGATGCCAGAGCAGACAGATCTCCCGGAGAGTTCTATCAGCTGGACTTCGAGATGAGCTTCGTGACCCAGGAGGATGTCTTCAAGGTCGGCGAGGAAGTATTGCATGATACCTTTGAGAAATTTGCTCCCGAAGGCAGCAGGATCACTGAGACACCGTTCCCCATCATCAGTTACAAACAGGCCATGCTGGAGTTCGGCTGTGACAAGCCGGATCTGCGCAATCCTTTGAGAATTATGGATGTGACGGAGTTTTTCCAGAGATGTACGTTTAAGCCGTTTATCGGCAGAACCGTCCGTGCCATCAAGGTACATGCGGAGATGTCCAAAGGCTTCCATGAGAAGCTGCTAAGCTTTGCAACTTCTCTTGGTATGGGTGGACTTGGTTATCTCGAAGTGGCAGAGGATATGAGCTACAAGGGACCCATCGATAAGTTTATTCCCGAAGAGATGAAGGGAGAACTGGCAGAAATGGCAGGACTTTCGGCCGGAGATACCATCTTCTTTATTGCGGACAAAGAGGATAAGGCGAACTACTATGCCGGTCATATCCGTACTGAGCTGGGCGAGAAACTGAATCTGATCGAGAAGGATGCTTACCGTTTCTGCTATGTGAACGATTTCCCGATGTTTGAGCTGGATCCCGAGACGAAGCAGATCGGATTCACCCACAATCCGTTCTCTATGCCCCAGGGCGGTCTGGAAGCACTGAACACCATGGATCCGCTGGAGATCCTGGCTTATCAGTACGACATCGTATGCAACGGCGTGGAACTGTCCTCCGGTGCAGTACGTAACCATGACATCGAGATCATGAAAAAAGCGTTCGCCATTGCAGGTTATGACGAAGAGACATTAAAGACCAAGTTTGGAGCACTGTATCAGGCGTTCCAGTTCGGAGCCCCCCCTCATGCGGGAATGGCTCCCGGCGTGGATCGTATGATCATGCTGCTTCGGAACGAGGATAACATCCGTGAGGTGATCGCTTTCCCCATGAACGGCAATGCACAGGATCTGATGTGCGGGGCTCCCGGCGAAGTGACGGAACAGCAGCTGCGTGAGGTACACATTAAAGTGAGAGATTAGTGCGGAAAGAACTTCTGATTACTCAGAGCAGAGGCTCTTTCGTGAAGAAGTTCTGATGGTACGCGTCAATTTGTGACTGCACAGGGTGCTATGAGTTTCGTAGGAAAGCACCTGAAAACATGCAGGAATGGAAAGGAATGGAAATTAGTATGGCGAACGTGATCAGTGACGAGACCATAGAATATGTAGGCATTCTGGCAAAACTTGAGCTTTCTGATGAAGAGAAGGAAGCGGCGAAAAAGGATATGGGCAGAATGCTGGACTATATCGACAAACTAAGCGAACTGGATACAACGGGAGTGGAACCTATGTCTCATGTATTCCCGGTTCAGAATGTCTTCCGTGAGGATGTGGTGACCAATGGGGATGAGAGTGAACAGACCCTGGCCAATGCCCCCGGCGAGAAGGACAACATGTTTGTGGTACCAAAGACTTTTGATTAGAAATCGGGTAGAATACCGCTTTATAATCTGGTTACAGCATTTAGGCGGTAATGGTTTTCCATCAGACATTAAAAAAGGAGAATGGATATGGATATTTTATCCCTGACAGCAGTAGAGCTGGCTAAGGCGATCCGGGAAGGTAAGACTACGGCGGTGGAAGCCACGCAGGCCGTTCTGGATAAGATCGCAGCCAGCGAAGATACCTACCACTGCTATGTGACCGTAGAACGGGAAAAGGCATTGCAGCAGGCAGCGGAAGTACAGAAAAAAATCGAAGCAGGCGAACTGACCGGGCCTCTGGCCGGGGTTCCCTTTGCTATCAAAGACAATATGTGCACCGAGGGAACCCTGACTACCTGCTCTTCTAAAATCTTAGAGAATTTTGTGCCGACCTTCAGTGCGGAAGCAGTGCTGAATCTGGAAAAGGCAGGCGCAGTGATTCTGGGCAAGACCAATATGGATGAGTTTGCCATGGGCAGCACCACGGAGACTTCTTATTACGGAGTGACAAAGAATCCCAGAAACCCGGAGCATGTGCCCGGCGGTTCCTCCGGCGGCTCTGCAGCGGCAGTAGCAGCGCAGGAATGCTTTGCAGCACTGGGTTCCGATACCGGCGGTTCCATTCGACAGCCCGCATCTTATTGCGGAGTCGTCGGCATGAAGCCCACCTACGGAACGGTATCCCGTTACGGACTGATTGCTTATGGTTCCTCTCTGGACCAGATCGGACCGCTGACGAAGGACGTGACGGACTGTGCCACCGTACTGGAGGCCATCACCTCCCATGACCCTAAGGACTCCACTTCCATGAAGCGGGAGAACACAGATTTCACCTCCGCACTGGTAGCGGATGTGAAGGGAATGAAGATTGGTATTCCCAGAGACTATTTCGGGGAAGGACTGGATCCTGAGGTAAGAGATGCGGTACTGGCAGCAGCGGAAGTATTGAAAGCACAGGGGGCAGAAGTGGAGGAGTTCGATTTAAGTCTGGTGGACTATGCGATTCCCACTTACTATACGATCGCGGCTGCAGAGGCCAGCTCCAACCTGGAACGTTTCGATGGTGTAAAATACGGTTACCGTGCGCAGGATGCGGAGGATCTGCATACCATGTACAAGAGAAGCCGTTCCCAGGGCTTTGGACCCGAGGTGAAGCGTCGTATCATGCTGGGCTCCTTCGTGTTAAGTTCCGGCTATTATGATGCTTATTATCTGAAGGCACTCCGCGTAAAAGCATTGATCAAGAAGGCTTTTGATGAGGCATTTTCAAAATACGATGTAATCCTTGGGCCGGTGGCACCCACCACGGCACCGAAGCTGGGCAGCAGTCTGGCGGATCCTATCAAGATGTATTTGGGAGACATCTACACCATCTCCATCAACCTGGCGGGACTGCCCGGTATCAGCGTTCCCTGCGGCACGGATTCCAAGGGACTGCCTATCGGCATGCAGCTCATCGGTGACTGCTTCAAAGAGAAGACACTGATCCGTGCAGCCTATACCTATGAGCAGAGGAGGTAAGCAACATGGCAAAACAATATGAAACAGTAATTGGTCTGGAAGTGCATGTAGAGCTTGCCACGAAGACGAAAATATTCTGCGGCTGTTCCACGGCGTTCGGCGGCAGACCCAACACTCATACCTGCCCGGTGTGTACCGGTATGCCGGGATCTCTTCCTGTGCTGAACAAACAGGTGGTGGAATATGCGGTGGCAGTAGGTCTTGCGACCAACTGCACCATCACACAGTATTGTAAATTCGATCGTAAGAATTATTTCTATCCCGATAACCCGCAGAACTATCAGATCTCCCAGCTGTACCTGCCTATCTGCCGCAACGGTTCCGTAGAGATCGAGGTAGCGGGAGAGGACGGTAACACTTACACGAAACCGGTGCGTATCCACGAGATCCACATGGAGGAGGATGCCGGTAAACTGGTGCATGACGACTGGGAAGATTGCACACTGGTGGACTACAACCGCTCCGGTGTGCCTCTGATCGAGATCGTATCCGAACCGGATATGCGCAGTGCAGAGGAGGTTATTGCTTATCTGGAAAAATTACGTCTGCTGATCCAGTATCTGGGAGCGTCCGACTGTAAGCTTCAGGAAGGCTCCATGCGTGCGGACGTGAACCTGTCCGTGAGAGAATTGGGAGCGGAAAAGTTCGGAACCCGTACCGAGATGAAGAACCTGAATTCCTTCAAGGCCATCGCCAGAGCCATTCAGGGGGAGCGGGAACGGCAGATCGATCTGCTGGAGGCCGGCAAAGAGGTCATTCAGGAGACCAGACGCTGGGATGATAATAAGGAATATTCCTATGCGATGCGTTCCAAGGAGGATGCACAGGATTATCGTTACTTCCCGGATCCTGACCTGGTACCGGTCTATATCAGCGATGAGTGGCTGGAAAGCATCCGCAGCAGACAGCCGGAATTCCGCACCGAGAAAATGAAGCGTTACAAGGAAGAATACGATATTCCGGAATACGACATCGAGATCATCACCGGCTCCAAGCATCTGGCAGATATCTTTGAAGCTTCCGTGGCACTGGGAAGCCAGCCCAAGAAGGTGTCCAACTGGCTGATGGTGGAGACTATGCGCCTGTTAAAAGAAAAAGAGATGGAGCCGGAGGACATCCGGTTCTCACCGGAGCATCTGAGCAGGCTGATCACGCTGGTAGACGGCAAAGTCATCAACTCTTCTGTAGCAAAAGAAGTATTCCGGGTGATGTTTGAGGAAGATGTAGATCCCGAACAGTATGTGGAAGAGAAGGGACTAAAGACCGTCAATGACGAAGGCGCATTGCGTAAAGTCGTGGAGGAAGTCATTGCCGCTAATTCCCAGTCTGTCGAGGATTACCACAACGGCAAAGAGAAAGCCATCGGCTTCCTGGTAGGCCAGACCATGAAGGCCATGAAAGGCAAGGCAGACCCCGCCAGCGTCAACCAGATGCTGAAGGAACTGCTGTAACTGGAAAGTTACGAAAGCATAGCCGCGCATAGGCATAGTGAAGACAGCGATGGGCGCTTGCGCACAATTCGCTGTCTTTACTTATGCCGAGATGCGGCGAACGCCGCGATATGAAATAAGATTGGCAGCGTTCTTTGCTGACAATCTTATGAATAGCGTGGCTCATTGCGGATGGTAGTTTCAAATCCACGAACGTCCACAGCAAACGGAACATCCTTCCGCGGTGGGCATCGCGGCATTTATTATAGCCTACGTTACGAAATGCCCTGTAATTTACGTTTTTTCTCTGTTGAGCCCCGGAAGTTTCCGACAAGCGGGGCGTAATCTACATT